>JBCCKZ010000064.1:0-14457 GCA_039027135.1 Planctomycetota bacterium | reverse complement strand
GCGTAACCCTGCGTCTTGAGCACTTCCGCGATGGTCACCTCTTCGCTATGCAAGATTGGGTGGACTTGTTTGATATTCCCTCTCTCAGCAACGCGCATTGGATAACACCCTGTCATCAATGCAGCTCTCGAGGGCCCGCAAATAGGTTGCGCATAAAAGCTCGTGAGCTTGATTCCCTCATCAGCCATGGCGTCCAAGCGTGGCGTCCGAATATCAGGCGATCCAAAACAACCGATATCCTGGTATCCCTGATCGTCGGTGAAAATGATCACAAAGTTGGGTCGAGGTTGCTCAGCACGTGAAGGTGACCCCAAACCTGAGAGCAAGATCACAACACCCACAAATCGAACGCAAGTCGATGCCAACGTTGGCAATCCACACATCACTTCTAACCACTGCCAAAGACCGGCTTTGGCCAGCCACTTATCCGATGATGTCATGTATCACATGTCCGTGCACGTCGGTCAGTCGCATATCACGGCCACCGAACCGGAAAGTTGACCGAGTGTGATCGACGCCCATCAAGTGCAGCATCGTGGCATGGAAGTCATGCATCTCGACGCGATTCTCGATTGCCTTGTACCCAAATTCATCCGTGGCGCCGTAAACGAAACCAGGTTTGACACCTCCACCGGCCATCCAAACCGTAAATCCAAATGGATTGTGGTCTCGACCATCTTTGCCCTGTGCGAACGGCGTGCGGCCAAACTCGCCCGCCCAAACGACTAGCGTTTCATCGAGCAGGCCACGTTGTCGCAAGTCTTGTAGAAGTGCGGCTATAGGCTGATCAACCGCCCTTGCGTTATTCTCGTGTCCTGACTTCAGGTTTCCATGCTGATCCCAACGATCACCACCCACTTTGGGGCAAGTTAGCTCGATGAAACGAACACCCTTTTCGATCATTCGCCGAGCGATCAAACACTGTGCCGCGTAGATTCGTGTCGGCTCATACTTTGATTCAAGACCGTAGAGCTTTTGAAGATGTTTGGGCTCGTCTTGAATCGACATGACCTCTGGGACGGCCATCTGCATCGAATAGGCGAGTTCGTAGTTTTTGATTGCCGACTCGAGGCTGTCATGCTCACCGAACTGCTCAGTCGCCAATCCATCAAGTTGATTGATCAGGTCGAGCTTCTTGCGTTGAGCCTCGAAAGAGGCTTCAATCGGTTTGATGTTCGCGACGCCAGTTCCCGAAGGCTGAAACACTGATCCTTGATAGCTTGCAGGCAAGAAGCCGTTTCCAAAACAATCAAGCCCACCTGGAGGAATCAATCCACCGTTGAGAACCACAAAACCAGGCAGGTTTTGACATTCGCTGCCCAGGCCGTAGTTCACCCAGGCCCCCATACTCGGTCGACCTTGCAGCCCGCTTCCAGTGTGTAAAAAGTAATTCGCAAAGGTATGCTCGGGGAACTCTGAGGTCATCGAACGCACGACCGTCAATTCATCCGCGCACTCGGCCAAGTGTGGAAACAAATCGCTAATGGGAATCCCTGATTCGCCTCGTTGTTTGAACCTCCATGGACTGGCGAGAACCGTTCCGTTGTTATTGAACTGAGTTGGCTCGACTCTAAAGAACTCACCTGGATCCTTGCCGTTATACTTGTCCAACATGGGCTTGGGATCGAAGGTGTCGACCTTCGATGGACCACCGTCCATGTAAAGGAAAATCACATTCTTGGCACGCACTTCGTGGTGCGGACCATGCCCTGCAAAACCTGCCTCTTCTTGGTCACCAGCGCTACCAGCAAACGCAGGATCTGATTGCAATCCAGCCAAAGCCAATGCACCAAAACCGCTGGCACACCGATGCAGCATTTGCCGACGGGTAACCGGTGGCGACTGAAGTCGCTGGCAGGGGTAAACGAATTCTCTTTTGACACGATGACTCATCGGAGAAAGATAAACTCCTTCGTGTTTACCAAAGCGTGAGCAAGACTGGCCCATGGTCCAATGTCGTTGACGGTGATGCCCTGCATCGTTGCTTGCGAATTCACAAACGCAGAAGCCACTCGTATTTCGTCTTCGCTCGGCTGTCGACCAAATCCAGTGAGATACATCCACCTGATCCGGTCCTCCATGGTGCTATCTTTCGAACCGGAACCATTCTCAATTGCCCGCCGACCCCACTTACCAGAGAGCTCGGAGACCAACGGATCATTCATCATGATCAAAGCCTGCGCGGGCACATTGGACACGTTTCGCCGCCCCATGGAGCTGAAAGGTGCCGGTGTATCGAATGTCAGCATGAACGGTGACAGGAAATTACGTCGGATGGAAATATAGATCGAGCGTCTTCCCTTCCCATCCAACGGGCCACTTTCCTTGGGGCGACCTCGACCGTTCATGAACGATGTTAAGTGAATCGGAACGGAGGGACCGAGGGTCTTACGGTCGAGTCGACCTGAAACAGCCAAAAGTGAATCACGAATAACTTCTCCTTGTAAGCGACGCGGCGGTCGATGATGCCAAAGAAGGTTCTTGGGATCGGCTTCCCTAGCAGCGGAATCGACGTGACTCGACATTCGATACGCACGCGATGTCACGATGTATTTGATCATGCGTTTGATACTGCGACCGTCGTCGATGAACTGCGATGCCAAATGATCGAGTAACTCGGGATGGGTTGGTCTTTGACCGAGGACACCAAAGTCATCCATTGTCGGGACGATTCCTCGACCCATCAAATGGTGCCAGATTCGATTGACCATCACCCGTGACGTGAGCGGATTGGCGGGATCATTGATTTGGCGAGCAAGCTCAAGCCGTCCACTACCTTGGCCGATTTCCATGGGATCGTTGCCAGCGATCGCCGTTAGGAAGTGCCGGGGTTCGACCTCACCCGGCGTCGAAGAATTACCTCGAATTAGAACGCGATCATCTTCTCCAGTGCCGTCGATCATCGCCATCGCGAGCCTCGATCGACGAACGATTTGTTTTGAAATCTGCTCTCGTTCATCGCCCCAATCGTCGAGGATGCGTTTGGCTTCTTGGGCCAGCGCGGACCTTTCAATACTCTCACTCCGTATCCGCTTTCGAAAAACGATGTGATCGATACCGATGTTTCCCCAACCCGATGTGTGGTTATCAACTACTTGAATGCTCGCCGTTTTGCCATTAAATGGCCGGACGTCCCAGCTGTTGAGCGTCATTTCATTTTTGCTTCGTCCCGTCGCTGACAAGACACGCTCTCCGTCGATGATCAAGTTGACGCAAGTTTCTCCCCGATGAGCACCACCGCCGATAAGAAAATCAATCGAGTCGAATTCGATCCTAAACTCAGGCGAGGTTAAAGTCCCCGTGAGGCTGTCGCCTTTTGAAACGCCTCCACCTCGACGAATGTTGTGCGAGTTAACAAAGAACTTACCAATTCCATTGATGCGTCCTTGATAAGAAGCAATCGTCTCAAGCGTTTGCGGGATCTCTCCGAATGCCTCGCCGCCAACGGTCCAGCCGTTGTAAGTTCCCGACTCAAAGTCCTCGAAGACCACCTCTTCAAAATGATTCGATTCTTCGACTAAACCGAAAGCACTGTTTGCAGACACTGAAAACGCTCTGAACGGTTCTTCTAGAAGATCAAGCTTCCGGTCCATCTCCCGCAGCCCATTCGCATCAAGTCCTTGGGTGACCATGCGGACGGTCATTTGGGCGTCCAAAGCCGGCACGAATTCAAGGTGGATCCGATGTCCGACATACCGCCCCAAATTGAGGGTCACCCACCGATCACCCTCTTTGACTTTACGAACGGTCTGACCGTGAAGGGGCCCCGCGACAAGCCGATGAGAATCAACACATGCCACGATATGACCAACACCATTAATCAAGCAACTGACGCGTCCGTCCTTGACTTCAAACGTCGGTGAGCGAAGCGTCCGCCCACTCTTGGGCAACTGAGCGACCTTGCTCCCGTTGTGATCAGTTCCTTCGTTGACCGACTTTAAATCGGACCAAATCGGATCGGTAACCGCGGCACCGAAACTTGAAAACTGAAGAGCATCCAAACCCGAAGACCAATCCATATCACCCGCCACTCTTGGCGACCTTCCAAAGATGAACCCATCCTGCATGAAGTCATCCTGCGGAATGTTGGCATAGTCGACGACGATGGATTCGTCATCAATCCAGCTCTGCTCGGACGGGGGTTGAATACCCTGAGCTTCAAGGAGCCGAAAAACTCGCTGCTGGTACTTGCGATTTATGTCATCTAACTTTGCGGCAACTTGTCGATTCTGCTCGATGGCTTCGAAACGCACTTGCCGATAGTCACTGCTTTGCAAGAATCCCGAGAGTGAGTAGTAATCAGCCGTCGAGATTGCATCAAACTTGTGATCGTGGCATCTCGCACAGGCAACCGTCACTCCAAGGAACGTCTTTGACATCACATCAATCATGTTGTCAAAGCGATCAGATTCATCTTTTCGGGTATCCACCGGCGAGTGCACCCACTCACCCAAGAACCAGAAACCCGTGCCCAACACTGACTCGTTGAACTTCTCAGTGGGGTGCAACCGTGGCTCATCAAGTAGATCCCCTGCAATGTGCTCGGTCACGAATTGGTTGTAGGGAACATCTTCGTTCAATGCACGAATGACGTAGTCGCGATACTGAAAAGCGTTCTGAGCGTCGTGATCAAACTCGTGTCCACGCGACTCGGCATATCGAACTAGATCAAGCCAGTGCCTTCCCCAACGCTCACCGAAGTGCGGTGATTGAAGCAGTCGGTCCACAACTTTGTCGATCGCATTGCTTTCTTCATCTGAAATGAATTCGGCGACTTCCTCAGCAGTGGGTGGCAGGCCAACTAAGTCAAAATAAAGGCGACGCAAAATAGCCGTCTTATCAGCATCCTCTGACGGCTTCAGACCAGCCTCTTCAAGACGAGCCAAGATATAACGATCGATATCCGTTTTCGGCCATGCGGCGTCATTGACTTCTGGAGGCTCGCTAATCGTGACTGGTTGCCACAACCAAAACTCCGCTTTCCTCTTTTCTAGATCAAAAGCCTCAACCATGCCTTCGGTTTTGGGTGACTCTTCCTCGGGCCAGGGTGCGCCCATGTTCACCCAGCGAACTAGCTTCTCAATGTCTTCATCGGGAAGCTTGCCGGTGGGAGGCATCTCGTAGGACTCATAGCGAACCGATTCAATCAACGAGCTACCGTCGGCATCTCCGGGAATGATGGCCGGACCGTAGTCGCCGCCACGCAGATGGCCCTCTCGACTATCGAGCAAGAGATTCGCTTCTAGACGCTCTGCTTTGGTGCTGTGGCACTCGAAGCAATGCTCAGAGAGCAGTGGCCGAACTTCCTTTTCGAAGAATTCCAGCCGCTCGACTTGCGATAGCTTTTCGTCGGCTCTGGCCCAAAGCCCCAACGATGACGCAAGTAAGAACTGCGACACCAGAAAGAATCGAATGGATGTGGCTCGACATCGAATCATGAGATTCCAGTCTAATGAACTGCGACACGCGTAGTGGTGGAATTTACACTGTGCGGCAGTATTATGAGCGATCGGCATCCGCTGTCGAGAATGATCTGCGACATGAAGCAAACGATTTGCGACATGAGGACGGAGTGATCGGTGCCCAAAAAAGTCAAAACCCGTTCAAACGTTGCTTTGCTGGTGGAGACCTCACGGTCTTATGGCCGTGATTTGCTACGTGGAATTGCAGACTTTGCCCGCACGAGAAGCAATTGGTCATTGCTTCATCAGGAAATGACTATCGATGTCTTCCTCCCCGATTGGATGAGGGAATCGAAAATCGACGGAATCATCGCACGCGTTGACGCCCACTCGATCTCAGCAATCCAAGAGATTGATGCTCCCTGCGTCGACGTCCGATGCAGCCAACGTTTTACCGGGATCCCCCAGGTGGAAACGGATGACCAAGCGGTAGCCAAAATGGCGTTCGACCATTTATGGGAGCGAGGTTTTCGACGATTTGCTTATTGTGGCTACAAGCATGCTCACTTTTCAGAAGCACGGCTGAGTGCCTTTCGCGAAGCGGTGGCCGCTAACTCATGCTCACTTTCGGTCTATGAAACAGATGGCCCTCGCGACGTTCCAATCACTAACGTCGAACAGGCCGGCGTCGCTGATGCAGCTGCACTGTCGAAGTGGTTGATGTCTCTGCAGCCTCCGACAGGCGTCTTTGTGTGCAATGACATCCGCGGACAACAAGTTCTCAATACATGCAGCGGACTTGGGATCGCAGTGCCTGATGACCTTGGCGTGATCGGAGTGGACGATGACGACGCGATATGTCCCCTGAGCAATCCGCCACTCACCAGCGTCCGCCCAAACGCCAAACGCATCGGTTACCGCGCCGCTGAAATCCTGCATGGAATGATCGAGAGAAGCCCCCCAACGACGACGGTTGAGTACGTTCAACCAATTGGTGTCGTGCAACGACTATCCACAAGAGTGATTGCCGTGGATGATCGCGAGGTCGCTCGCGTATGCCGATTCATTCGCGAACATGCGTGCGACGGAATCGACGTCCACGATGTTGCCGAGTTCGCCAAATTATCGCGGCGACAACTCGAACGCCGATTTCGCAGTGAACTCGACCGATCACCACATGACGAAATCACGGCAATTCAGATTGAACGTGTGAAAGAGCTCTTGAGGGAGAGCGATATGACACTCGAACAGATCGCGCCACTGGCCGGATACACCCATAAGGAACGACTCGGCGCCGTCTTTAAAAGAGTCTGCAGCGAGACGCCTGGCGAATTCCGGCGCCGAGCACGCCTCAATTCGAGTGGTGATTGATCAGATTTGTTACGGTCGACTACATCCTGGTTTAATACAATCATACCTGAGATCAGGATGCGTTGATGTCTCCAGAGATCAGCCTCGACAGCATTTCGATCGCCTTGTGCCAAATATTGCTTTGAATGCTAGGGCAGCGACACCCTAAACCAGTGTTCGTCGCTTTCAAAGAAACTCGAAGTTCCAATGAGCTGTTGAGCATGAATCCGTCGTCAAACCTGAATCGTCGCCAACTCCTCCGCGGTACCGGCATCGCCCTATCACTCCCGGCCTTCGAAAGCATCGCATCCGGGAATCCAAACAGCGATAAGTCACCACGACGTCTGGTCTGCGTGGGCAATCACTTGGGATTCTATCCGGGCAACTTTTTTCCCAAAGAAACCGGCAAGAACTACCTTCCAACTTCAACGCTCAAACCACTTGAGGATCACCGTGACGAGCTGACCGTTTTTTCGCATCTGGATCACGAACTCAATGGCGGACATAAAGCGGTGCAAGGCTTTTTAACGAGCATCAAGAAAGAAGAAGCAGCCGGGTTTCCCAACCAGAACATCTCACTAGATCAAGCCGCCGCGGAGCATGTCGGCAGCTCCACAAGATTCCCTTCGATCAATACAGGAATCGACGGAGGTACCGATATGTGTTGGACACGTGCTGGTGTTCATGTACCACCCATCAACAAACCGGCGTTGTTATTTCGAGGCCTCTTCGTTAACTCGTCCCAGGGTGAACGCGAAGTGGAACGGATGCGTCTTAAGCATCAAGCCAGTGTGCTTGATGCTCTCCGTGAGTCCGCCGTCGCGCTCAACCGCACGCTCAATGCGTCTGACCGTGACAAACTTGATCAATACCTCACGTCGGTTCGCGATGTCGAGCGACGATTGCAGATTTCAAATGAATGGCTCGATCGTTCCAAGCCAGAGTCGCCAATTGATGAGGTGCTAGACGAAGACCGACAACACATTGATGAAGTTGCTCTTTTCTATGACCTCATCGCTCTGGCCTTGCAAACGGACTCCACCCGCGTTGCGACGCTGGAGACAGGTTTAGGCTTTCGCACCGCGGAGTTGGACTTGGGAAGCTATCACGGACTATCGCATCACAGCAAATCAGAGGATCGGATCGGCCAGCTCCAGATCGTGGAATCTTTCTTAACCACGAAGCTAAGTGATTTCATTTCTCGGTTGAAGGAAGCGAGGGTGTTCGACGACACGCTCATCGTATTTGGCAGCGGAATGAGCGATGGATCAATCCACAGCAACCGGAACCTACCCGTCTTGCTCGCGGGAGGAGGCATTAAACATCAAGGGCATGTTGTCTGTCCCGCTGAGCAACACAAACGGGTTCCGTTATCCAACCTTTGGCTTTCTGTTTTGCATTGGTTTGGATCTGAGGCAGATCGGTTCGGGAGAAGCACGGGAACCTTTTCCCCAATGAGTATCGGCTCCTCATTGAACAACGGGTAGAGCGATCGATGAAAACCATCATCCATCTCGCCGTTTCACTTTGCTTTACGACCAGCTCGCTCGTCATCGCCGATGAGACGACTTCCGCGTTCCTTAAGAAGAACTGTAACCGATGCCATGGAAGCCAACAGCAGAAAGCCGATCGTCGATTCGACACACTGCCTAATCAGATTAAGAATTTCGATGACCTAGAGCGTTATCAGGAGATCGTCGATCAGCTCAATCTTGGAAGCATGCCACCAGAAGACGAGCCCCATCCAACAGCTGAAGAGCGTACGAGAGTGATCGCGTTTCTAACGCAAAAAATCACGTTCGCGCACAGCAATCTGAACTCTTCCGGCGGACATAGTGTTCTGCGTCGGCTCAACGCATGGGAGTATCGGCAGACGATTGGCGATGTATTGGGTCTCAACGTGGAAGTGTGGGATCCAGCCGAGGACTTTCCGGCTGAAGTCAAAGTCGGCGGGTTCGACAACAACGGAGAAGGCCTGGTTACTTCAGGTATTTTATTAAATCACTACTTCGCCGCCGCCGAGGAAGCCATACGGCGAACTACACAGTTCGGTGATCGCCCAACGTCAACTAAGTACGTTCAAAAGTCTCCGTTTTACTTCGATGGCAAAGATACCGGCGACCTGCCAAAGCTATTCAAAGTCGATCGCTTTCGTTTCATTCCCGAAACTCCGTACACCGATTTGTACGGACGCGACTATCGCGGCGGGCACATTGGTTTCATGCCACTGGTTCGCGAGGGAGGTGTGCCTTTTAGCGGTATCTACACCATTCGTGTGCGAGCCGCAGCCGTCGGCCTGACTCATGACTACGGAAAGGCGCTAGGAGATTTTCGAAACGGTGACCCACTGGTGATGGAAGTCGCTGCGGTCGATCGACGAGGCAGCGTAGAAAGCACTGGCAATGTTTCAAAGATGACATCGCTCGCGAGGGTCGAGTTAACGAACGAGGAACCACGATGGTTCGAGTGGAATGTCTACATGGAAGCTGGCTACGAACCAGAAGTCCGTTTTCGCAATGGGCCCTTAGCTGCCAAACGCTTGGTGCGGCTTCTTACAACCCAAGCGGCCGACAAGCCTGAGTTCAAGCCGTTCATCGGCATGAAGGGTAGCACTGAGAAAGGACACGGCGTGCTCAAAGCCTACCAAGGCCCTCGACTGCGGATCTGGGAGATTGAGCTCGAAGGCCCGCATATCGAAACATGGCCTTCGGTGGGTCATCGAGCTTTGTACGGCAGCCTGAAACCTGACGAATTGAATGCAACGAACATTCAACACCGCCTTGAAACATTCGGCAAGAAAACGTTTCGACGTCCACCACTTAAAGGAGAGCTGGAGCCAATCCAACGGTTTGTTCAAAGCAAACTCAGCGAGGGCGTCGAACCTCTGCGTGCTCTACAACTAGGTTGCCAGGCAATTCTTTGTTCACCAGGATTCCTGTACCTGAATCTCGGCGAAGGCGAACTTGACGAAGTCGCATTGGCATCAAGGTTGTCGTATCTCCTTTGGTCATCGCCTCCTGATGAAACGCTGCTCAATTTGGCAACCGCAGGAAAACTGAAGTCCAGTTTGCCGACGCAAGTCACACGAATGCTTAGCAATTCAAGGTCACATCGATTCACAACACACTTCGTGCGTCGGTGGCTGGACTTGGACAATATCGGCACGATGCCTCCTTCGGAGGACTTTCTTGAGTACTACCGCGATAACCTCGAGACGGCGATGCGTAGCGAGACGGAATCGTTTTTTCGCCACGTTCTTGATAACAACCTGCCACTGAGCCAGTTCTTGGACGCTGACTATTCGTTTCTCAATCGTGAACTCGCTTTGCACTACGGCATCGAAGGCGTCCAGGGAAACGAACTGCAACTTGTTTCTCTCAAAAAAAGCCAGCGTGGCGGCCTGCTCGGTCAGGGAGCATTCCTCACCGCCTCAGCCAACGGCGTCGACACATCACCCGTCGTGCGTGGCATCTATGTGTCGGAAAAGCTGCTGGGCTATACACCGCCACCCCCTCCACCCGACGTTCCCACTATCGAGCCAGACATCCGTGGTGCTGTTTCGATTCGCGAGCAACTCGAAAAACACCGCGAAGATGCAACTTGCGCCGAGTGTCATCGCAAGATTGACCCGCTTGGTTTCGCATTGGAGAACTTCGATGCCATTGGAGGCTGGAGGGACCAATATCAGGCAAGGACTCCAATCAATTCCGCCGGCAAACTCCCAAGCGGTGATTCGTTTCGAACAGTCTCTGAGTTCCGAAAACTTCTCTTGGATCGGCAGGCTCAGTTCAAACGCTGCCTGACCGAGAAGCTCATGAGCTACGCCTTGGGACGCGAGCTCGAAGTCGCTGATCGCCCCAGCATCGATAAGATTCTTGCCGAACTGGATAACAAGAATGGTGGCTTACGTGACCTCATCAATCTTATCGTGTTGAGTGAACCGTTTCTAAGCAATTAGGCGAATCTCCGAGGCTCCAGAGGACTTAGCCAATGCATCACTCATCCGTATTCGTACTGCGTTGGTTTATCGCTGCATTGATCGTGGTCAACTCCATTTCATCATTGTCGGCCAAGCCGCCTCGCCCAAATGTTCTGCTGATTCTCTCCGATGATCACAGTGTCCCACATGTGAGCTGTTACGACGACGAGAACACGAAGCGATTCAACATCACGCCGAATCTTCAAACGTTCGCTGAACAGGGAATGAGATTTGATCGAGCCTACACTTCCGCTCCGCAATGTGCTCCGTCACGAATTTCAATTTTCGCGTGTCGATCCCCCGTGGGTTTGGGTGTCACTCGATTCGCTCAGCCTGCTCGCCGTGAAGTTCGCTTTTTCACCGACGTGCTTCGAGCCAACGGCTACTGGGTAGGTCTCGATGGACGCCATCAGCATCTTGATGGCCGCATCCGTGAAGCCGAGCACATTGATCGGACGCTTAAGGAAGCCGGCATGCAGAGCCTTGACAACCGATTTGATCACTTCGTCCGATCTGCGAGAACCAAAGGTGATGATCTGATGCGAGTTGCTGATCGGGTCGCCGTTGCACTGGATAATGTGCCAGACGGAAAACCTTTTTTCCTTTACTTCGGTTTTAGCCAACCGCATCGAACGTTTTCAAAGAAGTATGACGGTATCGATCCAAGCCAATTGAAACTTCCGCCTGACTGGCCCGATCTACCGGAGGTTCGAGTGGACTACGCCAGGTATCTCGCGTCGGTCCGTGAGCTGGATCACGGATTTGGTTTGATCATGAACCTGTTGAAGACACGTGGCATCGAGGACAACACGCTGGTTATCTTCATGGGCGACAACGGCGAAGCGTTGCTTCGAGGCAAAGGGACTCTACATGATCGCGGGACACACGTTCCGATGATGATTCGATGGCCGGGCCAAATCACACCGGGGTCAAGTACTCCTTCGCTTGTTTGCGGGACCGACCTGGGCCCAACCATCCTCAACGCGTGTGGCATGGAACCACTTGAGGAGATGACTGGTGTCAGTTTCTACGATCAACTTGTTGGCAAGAGTGCCAAAGGCCGGCGATACGTTTTTGCCGAACGTGGCTGGCATTGGGGACCGATCACCCGAACCGACGGCTTGGATCTTTCACGTTCAATCACGTCGCGACGATATCGTTACATCTACAACGCTCTCCCCAACCGGTCCTACACGCCAGTCGACCTGCCCGGAAAGAATGCTTGGAAAGCGATTCAATTGGCAAAGGCCACGGGTCAGTTATCGCCTTTGCACGACCGGCTTTACTTTCAGAATCCGCGACCAATCGTCGAGCTATACGATCTGATGAAAGATCCCCTGGAACTCAAAAATCTAGCGGGAATGGAATCCGTCACCGGCATTGAACAAACCCTTTGCAAAGAGCTAGAGAGCTGGATGATCCGCGAGCACGATTATCTACCTCTACCAACTCATGCAATGCAAAACGCCAACTGAGAGTTACGAATCTAACCAGGAGACCTCCTCAGTCCTGACAGCCCCATCCAGAAAAGGCGAAAATCGCGCGATGTACAAGCAGCGTGCCAGATTGGAATAGTACCTCCCAATCACGTTGGATTCATGCTCTATGATCGCGAGAAACAAATCTTGACACCCAAGAGAATCAATGGATAGCAAACGCCTTAGGTCCAAAATTAAGCACGAGCCCTTGTCCAAGAAAGAGCCTGGAATGAAAAGAACTTAAGGTTCTAAACGAAATTTTGAGCCTATCGTCTCAGCACTCCTCCAGACGATTCGAGAAGTGCAGGATCCGTGAGATCAATCTTGAAAAACAGAAAAAAAGAAAGGCGATAACACACTTAGCCTGCTGTTTTGAATAGATTCATACTCAAGAAACGAAAAACGAATATACCAGTAGATTCTTGATAGAAGCCGTTAAAGAGGATCGCTATGATAAACAACAACTGCTCTTCCAGAATACTTCTCTATGTGCTGACTTTTGGTGGCGGCTTCTTGGCGTTAACGACTCATGCCGAAGCTGACATCATTGGCCCTGGCGACTTGATTGTGTCTGACTATGCGGCTGGAGTGTTAATTAGAGTCGATCCGGTGACAGGTTCTCAGAACGTCATTGCCTCCGGTGGCAACCTAGTCAATCCTCAAGGCTTCGCCATTGAAGATTCTGGAACGGTTGTGGTCGCCGAAAGGTCAAGCCAATCCTTGATTCGCGTTGACTTACAAACTGGTGCGCAGAGCGTCATATCCTCCGGTGGGAGTTTTATCAGCATCTTGGATGTGGCCTTGGAGGACAATGGCCAAATCCTTGTTTCGGATGCTGGTGCGAATGCTGTTTTTCGAGTTGACCCCGTATCTGGCGCGCAGTCCACGGTAACTTCTGGTGACCGGTTAAGTGTCCTTTTGCGTGGCTTGGCGGTGGAAGCAAACGGCAACATTCTCGCTCTCAACAACAGCGTGATACGAATCGACCCAGCTACCGGCAATCAGTCATTACTTTCGTCCGGTCCGATCTACCTGGCTTCCGCGAACATCGCTGTGGAAGCAAGCGGAAACATCTTGGTCGCGGACCGTTCCGCCTTCGGTACGCTAGGCGGCATCATTCGTGTTGACCCAAGTTCAGGTGCACAGTCAACGGTTTCTTCCGGTGACAACTTCAGAGATCCATTTGGCCTTGCCATCGAAGCCAACGGGAACATTCTCGTCAGTGACTTCACCACCGATTCGATCTATCGCGTCGATCCAAGCACCGGGGTTCAAACCTTGTTGTCCAGCGGTGGTTTCTTTGACGATCCGATAGAAATCGAAATTGCAACGATAACTGTTGCTGCCATACCTGAGCCTAGCAGTCTAGCTGCTTGCTGTTTATTGAGTGCTTTGATCACTGGACGACGTCGCAAGCGGTTGGACACTCGATAGAGAAATCCGAGACTACCAGGACGTGACCCCGCTCTTCCGAGGTCGCTTTTCGAAGTCATCCTAGCTGAGTAGGAGTTTCAAGTTGCCGTCTAGCGGGACTCGAAAGGAAAAGTAGCGATAGCTTGACGTGGACTTGTCGCTCCCACGACCTGGCTGCGCTTTCCGACGCGTCAGGGGCGTCCAAGTGTCATATCCGTCACAATAGAAAGAACGTCGCTGAGTGAAACTCGTTTGGGCGTGCACATACCAGCTTTGGTATGAGTTTCGCGACGTAGTTCGACCGCTGTCAATTTGTCGCGCGGGCACGAGATTCAAAGATGAATCCTAACTTCACGAGCGTTTACGAATCTCCACAACGCAAAGCTTGCATGGAAATTCGTTTGGTTTTAGATGCCGTTGGGCTGAGTGCTCAGGTTTCCCAATCGAATGGCTTTTGGCGAGTTTTGGTTCGCGAAGATCAACTTGGAATTGCTCTCCAAGAAGTGTCTTCATACCAGGAGGAGAAACGAGCTACACTCTCCAAACGTCCGACACAGATCATTTCGATGAGCAAGGGCGTTATTGAATCCGTCATCGCATTCGCGTTTGCGATCATCGTCTGTTCTTTCGTGGGCTGGTCGTCCTCGGGTGGCGAAGCGTTCACCGATGCGGGTCTCGTCGATGCGGGGCTTGTTCAGAAAGGGGAGTTTTGGCGGTGTGTCACCGCGCTGACACTCCACCTCGATCTGCCACACTTACTATCGAACTTGGTATTCGGGGCTTTGTTCATCGTGATCGCCGGTAAGTGGCTTGGTGGAGGCGTCGCTTCCTTGAT
>JBCCKZ010000063.1:0-14542 GCA_039027135.1 Planctomycetota bacterium | reverse complement strand
GCCTACGCGGCTGCGCCGCATCCGGCCCACGGCTCACCCACGTCGTAGCGTCTGTACAACAAAGTGAGTCGTGACGCGAATATGAGCGGAGCGAGTGCAGCGGCCGGGCAAACACGAAGTTGGTAAACTCGTCGGTTAGACCTGTTGGTTTCAGTTTCCAAGCTGCTCAAAAGCTCACATGAATACTGACACGCCACGAGCGCTATTCATCACTTGGGCAACCTACGGCACTTTTTTGCCGGGTGATAGCCGAGGTTGGCGTCATCGTATGCATGGCCAGTTGCCCGAATCACATCAGCTTAGGGATTGGCATCTCAGTCGGTTAACGCACGAGCCGGCAATTATGACCAACGAAATGCAAAAAGCAGCGGATGTTGCTGCCCAGTACCTTTGCAAGCGTCGAAATTGGGTGAGTCACGCGTTTGCAGCCCGTAGCAACCACGTTCACTTCGTGGTTTCAGCCGCGCACCATGAACCGGCACTTGTTCGCGACCAAGTCAAAGCCGAAATCCTTAAACAACTTCGCAAACAGTATTTGTTTTCGAGGGATCGACCGTTGTGGGCGGCAAATGGCGATATTGAGTTTCTGGATTCAGAGAGTGAAGTTTTTGCGGCGGCGACTTATGTCCGTGACGCTCAAGATCGCAAGGACCGTGATCGCTAGTGGCGGTGTTTACCCGGAGCCTACGCGGCTGCGCCGCATCCGGCCCACGGCTCACCCGCGTCGTAGCGTCTGTACAACAAAGTGAGCCGTGACGCGGATATGAGCGGAGCGAATGCAGCGGCCGGGCAAACACGAAGGCTTGTTGTTTACGCCGAATGATTCGCTTGATCCTCGCGCGGCAAATTTACCCGGTGCCTACGCGGCTGCGCCGCATCCGGCCCACGGCTTACCCGCGTCGTAGCGTCCGTACAACAAAGTGAGCCGTGACGCGGATAGGAGCGGAGCGAATGCAGCGGCCGGGCAAACACGAACCCAGCCTCTTCTTCTACTTGGTCGCTATTTCCAACGACACCCAAATCACACGCGGTCTAGGTAACGATTGAATACATTTTCAAGCAACTCTTGGCGGCCGCTTTGATTGGTGTCGGCCTCGCCTTTTTCGAGCATGTACTTTTCGAGGTCATGAAAGTTGACTTCGCCCGCTTCGATCTTGGCTCCAATTCCCGTGTCGAAGCTGCTGTAGCGTTCTCTGACGAAACCGGATATCGCCTCATCCGCTCGCAACGCTGCAGCGACCTTGAGCCCTTTGGCGTAGGCATCCATCGAACCAATGTGAGCATGAAACAAATCAATCGGTTCAAATGACTCACGGCGAACCTTGGCGTCAAAGTTCACGCCACCACTGCCTAGACCACCATGCTTAAGGATGTAGTACATCGTTTGAGTGGTCAGATAGTAGTCGGTTCCGAATTGATCGGTATCCCAACCAAGAAGCATGTCGCCCGTGTTGGCATCGATGCTTCCAAGAGCTCCCTGCATGCCAGCATAGTCGAGCTCATGCATCATGGTGTGCCCCGCCAAGGTGGCATGGTTGGTCTCAAGATTGAGCTTGAAGTGATCTTCGAGCCCATAGGTTCGAAGAAAATTCATGCAAGCCGCCGCGTCTGAATCGTATTGGTGTTTGGTTGGTTCTTTGGGCTTGGGCTCAATGAGAAATTGCCCTGTGAAGCCGATCTCTTTGGCGTAGTCGACCGCGAGATGAAAGAACTTCCCGAGATGATCAAGTTCTCGTTTCATGTCCGTGTTGTAAAGTGTTTGATAGCCTTCACGACCACCCCAGAAAACGTAGTTTTCTCCACCCAGTCGCTTGGTGACTTCCATCGCCTTCTTGACCTGAGCTGCCGCGTAAGCAAACACATCGGCGTTACAGGTGGTGGCTGCACCATGCATGAATCGTGGGTTACTAAACATGTTGGCCGTGCCCCATAGTAGCTTCACACCACTGCGTTGCTGCTCTTCTTCAAGCACATCGGCGACCGCATCGAGATTGCTGTGACTTTTGGCAAGCGACGAACCCTCGGGGGCCACGTCGCGATCGTGAAAGGCGTAGAAAGGTGCCTGCAACTTTTCAAATAGTTCGAATGCTACCCTCGCTCGATTCTGAGCATTCTCAACTGACTCGGTACCATCATCCCAGGGCCGGACAGCGGTCCCCGCTCCAAATGGGTCGCTGCCCATACCGCGGAATGTATGCCAATAGACAATCGAAAACCGCAAGTGCTCCTTCATGGACTTGCCTTCCACAATTTCATTGGGGTTGTACCAACGGAAGGCAAGCGGATTGTCGCTGTCGGGGCCTTCGTACTGAATCGTTGGAATATCCGGAAAGGCGGTCATATCTTTTGTCTGTGGCGGTTAAGGGTGTTTCTGAGGACGTAGGCGTATGATCATAAGGCTCTTCGAGGTTTTGTTGTACTGGCTTGTCTGTGCGAACGCCTTGAGTCAGCCAATTAGTGTTTTGTGTCTTGGCCGTGGCCGTCCGAGGGCGTTGCTGCTCAAAGCAGCACGACAAACGTCTAGGTCGTGGTCAGCTGAGCTGACTGTGCGTCGCGGGCTTCGAGTGAAAGTTCACCTAACATCGCCGTCAAACGTTCACTCAGTCTTGTCATGACCGGATCAGTTTGGTCGCGCGGTGGGCGTTTGGGATCAACCTCGATTGGCTCATCGAACTGAATCACCACCTTCAGTTCGATCTCATTGTTGCTCTTTCCAAAGAGTTGTTCCTGCATCCTCTGGATGGTTTCAATGATTCGTGTTTCGGTGACATGTGTCGACTCTAAATAGCAGTCGGGATACGAGAGCAGGCTTTGGGCGAGGTCGGCCATGCGGGCGAAGCCGCGAAGACGAACCGCCCTCGATTCATCTTGTTCTTTTGCTGAGAAGTGCTTGCTAACGACTTCGCTCCGAATACGTCGCACACGTTCTCGGACATCACTGCCGCTCTCCTCATGAACCAGCCCGATAGCGTCTTCCGCCTGATCAAGCAATGCGACCATTAAATGGTCTCGCCGGTGTCGTAAGTCACCTGTTTCAGACTGACCGAGGTATTCGATTTCTTTTAGTGACAGCATCGCCTCAGCTAAACGCACTGTTCGATCGAGGATGCTTCGATGTTTTTGGCGTTGCCACCCAAAGTGATCCTCTAGTGCTTCGAGCTGTTCAATCATCCAGTCTCGGCCGTCTCTGACACAAAGATACTTCAAAGCAGTGGGTAGCATGACGACAGGAGGGCGTTCGGCTTTACGGCGTTTCTTGCCGGCCGCTCTTGCGATGAAGGCTACACCGTCAAGAAGCGGCTTGAGCACGTCGTTGGTTCGGTTGGTCGTTCCTTCGGGAAATAAGACCAGTGATCTGGAGCCCGTTGCGAGAATATCGATCGCCGATTCGAGGGATTGTTTGTCGCTTCCCTCACGGTTGATGCTGAAGGCACCCATTCTTCGTAAAGCGAATGAGTCAAACCAACCCACATTGAATAAGTGCCACGAAGCGACGGCATGAACGTGGACACCGAGCTCGCGTGCTGGCCAGCCGATGACAAGGGGGTCAGCGTAGCGACAGTGATTTGGAGCGAGCAAAACGCCTTGGCCGGCATCCAACGCGGACTTCCAATGCTCAAGTCCGCGAACCTGGTAGTCCACGACGCCTTCCTTCTTTGCCAAATACAGGTCAACGAGACGGAAGGCTTGTATGAGCGTGGGCCACAGGCTGTGTCGGTAGGGCGGCACAAACTGGTAGGGGCGTTCAAGTACGACGGACATCTAACTAGTCAGTCTCGCCAGTACAAAGCCCAGGCCCATCGCGATGGCAAATAGCGCCACACCGACGATTGCAAGGTACTTCGGAGAGAGGCCTTCGGTGGGCGATTGATCGAGGCGTCGTCTTGCCGATGCCACTCCAGATGAATAGACGACATCGGATCTCTGCCCGACACCAACATCTGATGGGGTTCCGTTGCCTTGGACACTACTACCATTGGACGAACCGCTAGATTTTGAATCGGCGGATGATTGTTGATTCTGTCCCAGCTTGGAATCCGGCCGGTACCCTGATTCGAGCTGTAGATCAAGAAAGCTGCCATCAGTCAGCTCATCTTTCTTCATGTCAACCAGGCGGCCCGAATCGCTGGATGATAGATTTCTTGCCTTGGCCTCAACCTGGTGGGGAAGGTCACCCAAGGTTTCCCCGCTAGACATACTTGTGGTGTCTCCCGAAGGATCTCGCTGGCGAGATGATGACGAGCTTGTCGATGTCTTTGAAGAGCCACTCTTGAGGATTGAAGAATCATCTTGAAACTCTGGTGCCGTATCACCGAGCCCAATGCTCACCTTCGCACCTGGTTTAACTCGGCTGGCAAACTTCTCCAATAGCTCTGCGACAGCATCCGCGGTTTGGTAGCGGTAAGCGGGATCCTTTTGGATCATCTTGAAGCAAACGCCTTCCAACTCACCCGGGCAATCGGGGCGAAGCTCGCGGACAGGCTTTGGCATCTCAGTTTGATGGCGGGCGATTCGCTGCGCCAACGTGCCGTCGGAAAACGGCGGCTTTCCCGTGATTAAGAAGTACATCGTGCATCCCAAACCATAAATATCTGCTCGGTGGTCAACCTTATGGCTATTGAGAGCCTGTTCGGGTGCCAAGTAATCGGCCGTTCCCAAAACATTTTCGTTATTTGCAACGGTGAGTGATTCGTCCTCGCTCGCGGAGATTAACGCAAGTCCCATATCAAGAAGTTTGACGGTCTGTGTTGAATCAATCAGAAGGTTCGCTGGCTTGATATCGCGATGAATGACCTTTCGTTCGTGAGCATGCTGTAATCCACGTGCGGACTGGGCAATGGCGTCTGCCGTTGTGGAAAAGTCCATCGGGCCGTCGCGTTTGACGATCTGCTGCAAATCGAGACCGTCAACGTATTCCATCACGATGTAGTGCACTTCGCCTTCGTTATCGATGTCGAAGGCCCGCACGATATTTCGATGGTTGAGCGAAGCGATTGCTTTCGCTTCGAGCTGGAATCGAGCCAGGTAGGTCGAATCCTTGACTCGGCTCTTGGGGAGAACTTTGATGGCCCGACGATCACCCATCAACTGGTGCTCAGCTAAATAGACACTGCTCATTCCTCCGGTGCCGATGTGACCAAGAAGTTTATATTTGCCGAGGAAAAATCCTTTGTACTTGCCGGTGAGGAGCTTTTCGCAGTGCCAAGCAGTTAGCAGATCATCTTTCTGAAAGACCGTGGCCAGCTTTTTGGCCGAGCTTGGCAGCCGACCGTCGAGCTTTTCAAGCACTCGATCTTCGACCTTCTTTATCAGCGATTCCTCGATCAACCCGCTTTTGCGGACAATTTTGAGGAAGGTTTCAGAGTCGACCTGCTTTTCGCCCATGCCGAATCCCGCTGGTCTCCTCGTTTGGGAAGGGTCGTTGTGAAAACCCCAAAACCCAGAGTTTAATTAAGTCTCGAGGATATTTCATCGGCCCTTCTTCTTTCATTGTCCCGCTGCGTGGTTTTCGACCTTTGACCAGTGATCAACCAGACGAGTCGTTTCGGCATTCATCCGAAGGCGTCGAGTACACCATCTCTCTGATGGCGAAATGGCCCATCGAAGGCAAGGTGAAGACGCGTTTGGGCAGGACGATCGGCATGCGCCAGGCAGCTGATGCTCACCAGCGGCTCCTGTTGAAGACAATGTCAAATGTGGGTGAGCATGCTGTTGCACGTACTTGGTGGGTGGCTCCCGCGGATCGCGTTGGCCAGGCAAAGGAATTGGCTGGAAAACTTGGTTGGAACGTCTCCGCGCAGGCTGAAGGCGACCTGGGCGCGAGGATGTGTGCCGCGGTACGGATGAACTGGCTGGAACATCCCGAGCAACCGACCATCGTCATTGGTTCGGATTGCCCCTCTTTGAACGACTCTCTCGTCGAAAACGCTGCGGCCAGTTGCGAAGTACACGATGTGGTGTTTGTCCCGACTGAGGATGGCGGTTACGCCCTGGTCGCGATTAAACCACAGCGTGAGGATCTTCTGGACGTGATGTTTGGCAACATGACTTGGAGTCATGAAAAGGTTCTAGAAACCTCGATTGAACGACTTCGGTCGGTGGGGGCAGACGTCGGTGTCCTATCGACGCTTTGGGATGTGGACGATGTGTTGGGTTGGCAACGATATCTGAAGATGCACGAAGAGTCGTGAGCTGAACTTGATGAGCGAATCTTCTCCATCTGTCATTGTGGTAGGCGGCGGTGTCATCGGACTGTCGATCGCATGGGTGCTTGCTGGTCGAGGCTACCAAGTGCGGATTTTAGAAAAGTCGAAAATTGGACAGGAGACTTCCTGGTCAGCATCGGGCATCCTCCCGCCGGCAAGATTCAATGGCTCGGATGAATCAATTGACCAGTTGCGTGGGCTCTCGCATCAGCTCTATCCGAAATGGGCTGCGGATCTGCATCAGGCTTGCGGGATCGATGTGCAGTTGGATCGAGTTGGTGGACTGTACCTTGCGACCACGCCCGGGGAGTTGGCATCGCTGGTTGGGCTTGCTTCGTTTTGGGAAGAACAAGGCATTGCATCGGAGATTGTGGGCTCCTTAGAAGTCGCTGAGCGGGAGCCGGTCCTGAGTGCAGCATGTGATTCAGGAATAGTTCATTCAGCCTTGTGGGCTCCCGATGAGTATCAAATTCGCCCACCTCGATTACTCAAGGCACTTCATGCTTCGGGGCAATCTTTAGGCGTTCAATACGTGGAGAATGTTCGAGTCGAGGAGTTACGATTGAAGGCTCAATGCGTTGAGTTGCACGCCGAGCAGCAGATTTTTGAGGCGGAACACGCCGTCTTTTGTGTTGGTGCTTGGTCAAGCTTAATGCCCTGGGAAACACCGGGCTTGGAGGTTCGGTCAGTGGTTCCTGTTCGAGGGCAGATTCTTCGATTTGAAACCGGCAAGCCACTTCTTCAGCACGTTGTCAATGTTGGTAATCGCTACGTCGTCGCCCGCCGAGATGGCGTGACGCTGGTGGGATCTTGTGAACAAGAGGCTGGAATGGATCAATCACTGGATCCGACGGTCGAGCAAGAGCTATTGGAATTTGTTAGGCAGATCATGCCAGCTATGAATAGGTTCGATCTTGCGGATCAGTGGACGGGACTGCGACCAATGACCTACGACGGTTATCCCATGATTGGTTCGGTTGATGCTCAACGCCGAGTCTGGGTCGCTGGTGGGCACTACCGGAGTGGTATTCATTTGGCGCCGGCAACCGCCGTCTGCTTAGCTGACATGCTTGAAGGGAAGGCTCCTCCGATGCCGATGGATGCTTTCAATCCAAGAGCCTAAACCGGTGGTGAGCTGCGGAGAGGCTTCAGGTGCGCTTCTTGATTTTCGTTGTCTCAGCGGCGGGGATCGAGGCATGGACTTTTTCTGGCACCGCTGATGGAAGTCTTTGTGCGAAACTGTCTAGGTCAGCAGTTCTTCACCTTGAATCGTGGATGGAAGCGATTGTGCCGAGCACATACACTCTTCAACATGATGACCACAGAAGAATATTTGGAAGCACCCGGACGTATTGCGATCGTTGGTGACGACCCGCTTACGCTTGAGCTTGCGTTGTACGGACGTTTTCTTGGGTTTGATGTCAAAGTGTTCGCACCAGGGACCATTGGTAGTGAATTCTCCGAGCTCCGCGAAACGGTCTTGCCGCTGATGCCCGATCGTGCTCTTTCGCCACTTGCTTTTTCAGCGCTTCGTGCCCAGACGGAGGATTTCGCGGGACAGCCATTGCCAACAAGCGTTGGCGGATGGATCGATGATGCTCTTTTACCTCTGGCTGAGACCGATTTGTTAAGAGGGCGCGTTCACTCGAACGTGAGCATCGATAGTTGCTCGATGGTTTCGGTTGAATCCGATGAGACGGCGAATGAAGAAGAAGCCGTTGAAGACTATGCAATCGGCTACACCAATGATGTCGGTGATTCAGAACGTTGGGTTGCTGAGGCGATCGTTGTTTACGGCAATCACTGCGATCAGCTCTTTGACAATTCAATGCCCTACATCCGCCGTTGGGAGTGTTGTGATCTCGAGAAGCTCGAAGAGAGCTTGGTGCGAGGCTACTCCAAGATCGCAGAGCTGTTTGCGAGCTGGACCGATCGTCCCGAGTTGGATCTCTATCAGACCCGGTGGCGTCGCTGAGCCTGGTATTCGAAGGCAAGTCGAGAAATCGTTCAGGTCGTAACGACTAGGGGGATCGTGATGATTGCAAAGTGTCGAATCGAGCCTTTTGTTGCTGATCGTTCTTGAGTGGCTCCGGAGTGACCTAGCGTTACTCGGACGATTCTATCTCGAACGAGAACGGCTGTTGGTCATCCCAACGGTCTGGCCAATCATGATCAAGTTAACACGACTCGACGGTGAGCCCTTTGTGCTTAATGCGGAGTTAATCCGCTATGTCGAAAGACGACCCGACACCTTTATCACGCTGACTAGCGGTGATCGAATTGTCGTCAGTGAGTCAATGGATGACGTCCTTGAAGCGGCTGTGAAATATCAGCAGCAGAAGCACTTTTGGCCAGCGGCTTCGCCGCATTCAGTTTCGGCGTGAGCGTCTCGTAAGTCATCTTCAACAAAGCCACAACTTTTGGTTTGAATTTCAATGGATATTGCTAGTGTTATCGGACTGATCGCAGCCATGGGATTGATTCTCGGGTCGATCGCGATGGGTTCGGCGCCGTTCAGTGCATTCATCGATATCCCCTCTGGCCTCGTTGTTGTCGGGGGTGCATTTGCTGCTGCACTCATTTGTTTTCCGCTTGGCAGTATTCTCAAGAGTCCTTTAATTGCCTTGAAAGTGATCCTTAATAAAGGCGAGGACCGAGCGGCGTTAATCAAGCAGATCGTGGAGCTGTCGGAAATCGCCCGTCGAGATGGCTTGCTCGCTCTTGAAGCGAAGATCGGTGATATCGAGAACCCGCTCGTCAAGACAGGCATGCAGATGGCCGTCGATGGAACGACTCCGGACGTCGTGACTGAAGTACTGCGAACGGAAACCGAAGCAGTTGCGACACGGCACCGGGAAGGCAAATCGATCATGGATCAGCTTGGACGTTTCGCACCCGCATATGGAATGATCGGAACTCTGATGGGTTTGATCATGATGTTGCAGGACATGAGTGATCCTTCGGGTATTGGTGCTGGTATGGCGGTTGCTCTGATCACGACTCTCTATGGGGCGATTGTTGCGAACGTGTTCTTCAGCCCATTTGCTGAGAAGTTGGGACTGATGAGCCGCAATGAGATGGTCACCAATGAGATTGCGATACGAGGTGTTATGGCGATCCAAAACGGTGAATCCCCTCGAGCGATTGATCAGAAGCTGCAAACGTTCTTGCCGCCAAAGCAACGCGCAGTGGCAGAGTAGGAAAATTAAGAAGGCAATCGAGGAGACAAACGATGGATGATGAACCAGATGAAATGGGCATTCCCGAATGGGTGGTTACCTTCGGGGACATGATGAGCCTTTTGCTGACGTTCTTTATTATGTTGGTGTCATTGAGCGAGATCAAAGAAGAAGAAACCTACCAGGCGCTAGTCGATTCAATGCAACGCCAGTTCGGCTATCAAAAGACCATTGACTCATTGTCGCCAGGCAAGGCACGACCTCGACAGGCGGCGTTCACACCGCTCGCTACGACGGGCCGAGCCAAACGGAAAGATACCGCCACTGGTGGCGTCGAACAAAAGGCGCCGTCGGGTGAAGATCCAATGGTTCGAATCATTCGACCCGGGGCCATCACGGCAGTGGGAGGGGTTGTCAATTTCGGTATCGCTGAATCAAAACTTGATGATCAAGCGAAGCGAACGATCGCCAGGCTCGCCGAGACACTTCGTGGGCGACCACAAAAGATCGAAATCCGAGGTCACGCCACAAGACAGGTTGCACTGCGAAGTGGCGAAGCGGCTTCTTTGCGACTTGCCATCGATCGCGCGCTCAAGGTCCAGGATCAGTTGGTTCGTGAAGGTGGTGTCGATGCGGATCGGATACGTGTATCGGGTGCAGGTGCATCCGAGCCCATGGATCTCAACGATGTTTCGCGAAATGCTCGCGTGGAGGTTTTTCTTTTGGACGAGACCGTCGAAGATCTTGAGGGCACGCCTGAAGATCGCCAAGATGCAACGCTAGCGAGCCCGCAAGCTTAAGGTTATGTGGGGCAAAATGGATCAGTTTCGCCTATCGAAAAGACGATAATACCGAAAGTAAGAGTTGAATCGGGAAACCTTTGTCCCTCCAAGCGTGAAACACAATGGCTGACGAATCGAAAGACGAAAAGGACAACGATCTTGAAGCTGGAGATGCGCCAAGCGGCGCCGGTGGAAAAGGGATCATGATGGTGATGGTCGGACTCATCGTGGTAGTGGAAACCGCGATGGTCCTTTTCATGGTCCCAAGTGCGGAGCAGGTCAGCGCCATTGCTGAGGCGAATTTAATCAAATCGATCGAAGAAACCGAGCAAAATGCCGAGGAACTCGTTGACGATGAGAACGAGCGGCAAGAGTTTCCATTGGGCATGTTCGGTGAAGTGTTTAGCCCTTACGACACTGAAAAAACCTACATGATCGAGATTGATCTTTACGGGCTCGTCCGAAAAAAAGACCTCGACAAGATGAAGGAAGAGTTTGAGAAGAAAGGTGGACGAATCAGGCACCAAATTCGCCAAAAGATTCGCGCTTGTTCCATCGTGGAACTCAATGAGAACAACCATGCGGTCTTACAAAGGCGGATTCTAGCGGGCTGCAATCACTTGCTAGAAGAAGATCTGTTGCTTCAGATTGGCATTAAAAGCTATCGACCTATCGAACAATGATGTCGTCCGCTTAAAAAGCCTGGTATGGCCGATCCGCCGTCACCGCAAGATCCCGAAGCAACACCCGATCTAACTCCCGATGCCGATGCGTCGCAGGACGCGGGCTCTTCGTCGGCCGAGATCGAAGATCGTCTGGATGACGCCGAAGACGACATGATGGCGGCCATGCAGGCGGAAATGGACCGTGCAAATGCGGGTGCTGCTGCTGGTGGCGATGAAGAAATAGACATGATGGCCGCCATGCAGGCGGAAATGGACAATGCCTCGGCCGGCGGGGCGGCGGCTGTCCAAGATCCTCCAGCGCAGCCACCGCAGCCATTCGCGCTCGATGAGTTGGCGGCGGCGACCGCTTCTGACTCAAGGCAGCCCATCGACCTGATCGGCGATGTCGAAATGGAGCTGCACGTTGAGTTGGGACGCACATTGATGCGGCTCGAAGATGTGCTGAAACTTAGGGACGGCAGCGTCGTCGCACTGGATAAGTTGGCCGGTGATCCCGTCGATATCTTTGCCAACGGAAGGCTGATCGCCCGGGGGGAAGTGCTCGTGATGAACGACAACTTTTGTGTTCGCGTGACGGAGCTTGTTGGTGCTTAATAATCTCGAAGAACCAGCTCAGACAGTCGGATACCGAAGAGATGCAGCTAACGTGTCGGATCAATCGAAGGTGAAATCGGACTTCCCCGAGTTTTCTTTCTCCCAAGATGGAATGACTGCCAAGGATCGTCTGACTGAGTCGATGAATCCTGATGCGATGTCCAGTGCGACGCTTTCGACGGGGCTTGATGGCCCCTTGGTGACAACTTGCGCCTCGCTTGCGCTCGTTTTGGGTTTGTTTGCTTTGGTCGTCTTCCTTTGGCGACGTATGGGAGGGCCACGAGGCGGTGGAATATTGCCTACCGAGGCCGTTCGCACCATCGGTCACACGATGATTGATGCGAAGACGCGTCTGACGTTAATCAAAGTAGGGCGACGAGTGGTTTTGGCTAGTCAGTCGCACACGGGAATTCAAACGCTTTGCGAGATTGAAGATCGGGATGAAGTGACCGAGCTGCTGGCGATGTGCGATCCCAAAACACGACAGACCTTCCATCAAACCATGCGACAAATCGAGCGAGAGCCTGCTCGCGGTGGTTTTAGTGGCGGGCCCCAAAGAAAGTCGCGATCAGATAAAGCGTCTACTTGGTCGGCCTCCGTCTAGAACATCACTTCGCAGTCTAGAGCATCACTTCGCAGCCTTTTTCGCAAGCGATCGGGAAAGGAGTTTCGTTCAAGCGCGCAAATTTAATTCGGTTGTGCCATGCTATATCAGGCAGCGTGTGTTTGGATATCGCACCGAAATCTCTGTTGCACAATGGCCTCGATTCGACCAGCGGTCCCTTCACTGCCTTGCAATGACCAACCATGGTGGATTTGTCGTCTTGTACAATGACGCTGAACGATGAACAAAACATTGCGAGATCCAGGGGCTGTCGAAATGATGCTCTTGCATCGTTTTGGCAGCTTTTTTCCTGTTGTGGTTGTTGCGGCGATGATGCTTGTGGGGCATGCCGTCGGGCAGCCGACTGCCGACGATGGAGCTCGCCAGCCGAATTTCATCATCGTCTTCTGCGATAACCTCGGCTACGGTGATATCCAACCATTTGGCTCAACGCTTCATAGGACGCCTTATTTGAATCGCATGGCCGAGGAAGGCCGCAAGTTCACTCACTTTTGTGTTACCGCTGGGGTGTGCACGCCGTCCCGAGCGAGCCTGATGACGGGTTGTTATTCGCAGCGAGTAGGAATGCATGTCAACGATCGAGACGGCTGGGTGCTGCGACCCGTTTCGCCCTATGGACTTCACCCCGATGAAGTCACTATTGCGGAAGTACTTAAAGAGCAGGGTTATGCCACCGCGATTGTTGGGAAGTGGCATCTCGGCGATCAGCCTGAGTTTCTTCCCACTCGGCAAGGCTTCGACTGGTTCTTTGGCACTCCCTATTCAGACGACATGACTAAGCGGGTTTGGAGCAGAGATGGATCGGAGTGGCCACCACTTCCGTTGATGAATAACGAAGAAGTGATCGAGGCGCCCTGCAACCGCAACGGGCTTACCAAAAGGTTCACGGAGCAGGCGATGAAGTGGATCGCCGAACATCAAAATGAGCCGTTCTTTCTCTACTTCCCCCAGGCCATGCCCGGCAGCACGTCGACACCATTTTCCAGCCCCGCATTCAAAGGCAAGAGTAGAAACGGCCCCTGGGGAGATTCGATTGAGGAACTCGACTGGTCAATGGGGGTGATGCTCGAACAGCTTCGCGATCTTGGGATTGCCGAACATACATTCGTCATCTGGACATCGGACAATGGTGCTCCAGTTAATCGTGACTCCAGTGACTTAAGCCGTGGTTCGAATCAACCACTTCATGGTCGTGGTTACACGACCAGCGAAGGTGCGTTTAGGGTTCCCACGATTGTCTGGCAGCCCGGGAAGGTACCGGCTGGCACGGTATGCGACGAGCTGGTGACGACGATGGATCTGCTGCCCACCTTTTCGCGTCTTGCCGGAGCAAAATTGGCAACGGGGACACATGTTGACGGGCATGATATTTCATCGCTTTTGTTTGAAGACGGTGGGGCGAAGAGTCCCTACGAGGTCTTCTACTACTACCAACAGGACCAGCTACAAGCTGTTCGATCCGGTCCGTGGAAATTGTTCTTATCAATAACACCGATCGGGGTTCATCCACATTTTGACGCGAATCACAAACCAGAGACTCTGCTTTTTCACCTAGGCAACGACATCGGCTGCACAAGCAATGTGGCGTCCAAACATCCGGATGTCGTCGCAAGGCTCAAAGACCTAGCAAAGGACGCACGCAATGATCTTGGAGATCAAGGCCGTCGCGGATCCGGCCAGCGCGAGCGTGGAAAAATAGACGGAACACCTCAGCCACAAACGCTCAAGCGGATCGACGAGCGCTAGTAACAGCGACCGGTAGTGGAATGGCGCTCCACAAATCCAGTCCTTTTTCGATCCTGTGGTTTGAGATGGCCTCTATCAGTTTGACAGATAAACACACAAAATAGCTGTATGGCTACTGATTCTTTTTCGCTCGCCAAGCATTCGTCGCGTTCCTTCGCAGAACGTCCACGGTTGTGGTGGATGATCCTGAGGACTGCTCTAGAAGAGCGGTTGGTGTATCGAGGCGATTTTGCTTTGGGTACCCTGATGCGGTTCTTGCCAATCGTCACCCAGATCTTTCTTTGGTACGCGGTCTTCGATTCGATTGGAACGGTTGATGGCGATGACGCGAACACTATCGGTGGCTTTGAGTTCCGCGACATCGTTGCCTATTATCTGTTGACCATGATCGCTCGGGCCTTCTCGTCCATGCCTGGTCTGGCTTCGGGTATCGCAAAACAGATTCGCGAGGGTGAGATCAAAAGGTATCTGATCCAGCCGATCGATTTGATTGGCTTCCTCTTCCTATCAAGGATTGCCCATAAGCTCGCGTACTACGCCGTTGCCATCCTTCCGTTTGGTTTGGTGTTTTTCCTTTGTCGCGACTACTTCGTGTCTGGCTTTCCACCTCCGCAGGTCTTTGCAGCTTTCGTGGGATCCCTTTTGATGGGCTTTGCAGTGGGTGCAGTCGGCTCAGTAACCCGATTTGCTAGGCGACGAGCGATCGCAACTCCCGTTTTGCTCG
>JBCCKZ010000062.1:0-14572 GCA_039027135.1 Planctomycetota bacterium | reverse complement strand
AGCAAGACCAATGGATTTGGAAGCGTCGGGATCATTATTTCGCGCGTTTAGATCTTTGTATTCCAAATCGCGTTCGGCGTACCAAGCTTTCGCAGCGTCTTCGCGTTTCGTTGTTAGTTCGTTGACACGTTGGGTTGCGAAATCGTAGAGAGACTGAACGGTCTCACGCCCCTCATCAAATCCTTCTTGGCTCTCTTGATCCAGCATAGGCAGATCCATCTCGGCAGGCTGCGTCGTCGCCAACGCCGCGTACATGCGGTAATAGTCCCGCGTGGGAACCGGATCAAACTTATGATCGTGACATTTGCAACAACGCATCGGCGTCGACAAAAAGCTCTGACCGATACTGTGAACCATGTCGTCACGAAGAATCTGTTGTGACTCTTCCTGAGGCACCATTGCCGTATCGAAGGGGCCCATCCGCAAAAATCCCGTCGCGATCAAACGCTCGAGATCAGACTCTCGTCCCGCTGCAACTTCTTCCGCATCATATTCATCACCCGCGAGTTGTTCGATGATGAACTGGTCCAGCGGTTTATCGTCGTTGAACGAACGAACGACATAATCGCGATAACGCCAAGCGTTCGAGCGTTCGTAGTCGTTGCTCATTCCGCCCGTGTCGGCATAGCGAACAACATCAAGCCAATGCTGAGCCCAACGTTCACCGTATTGAGGGCTTGCCATCAGCTCATCGACCAACTGGCTCCAAGTGGTGTCAAAGTCCTTGCTTGCCGCCGAAACAAACTGTTTCCGTTGGTGCGGCGTTGGCGGAAGCCCCGTCAAATCAAGATAGACACGCCTAACCAACTCATCGAGTTCGGCACGGGGCGCCGCTTTCAGGTTGACGTCTTCAAGCGAGCGGTTGATGAAGTAGTCAACCACCCCGGCAGGTTCCAAACCTTCAGGGGACATTGGTTCGAGAACAGGTTGGAAAGCCCAAATCGAATCGGGCTCATATCGACGATACGTCCACTCGTCAGACAAACCGCCACTGGTCGCCACCAGCATTCCATCTTCGTTGACAAGCTCCTCACGTTGAGCTTCGAGAATCTCGCGACGACGATCCTTATCGGGCCAGGGAGCACCGGCGTCGATCCAGGCCGAAACCCAGCTAATTTCCTCTTCATTGAGACGATCATTTTCCTTGGGTGGCATCTCGTAGTAATCCCACCTGAGGGATTGAACGAGGATGCTCGACTCGGCATCACCTACTTCAACGGCCTGCTCGCCTGACTCCCCACCGACGATCAACGCATCACGTGTGCTCATGTCGTAGGCGGCCCGCATGTCGTCGGGATCATTACCGTGACAACCAAAGCACTTCTCTTTGAATAAAGGCAGTACTTTGAGGGTGAACAGCCGCTCCATTTTGGATTCGGCCGACGGCCCCTCGGGAACAGACAAGCCCGCGGGGGCTTCCGCGAGCAGCGAACTGGCTAAGATCGCTGCGGCGAACCCAGTCAGGTAAAAACGATTGGTAGAAGGCTTAACCATATCAGTCGGGTTTCCCGTCGAGATAAAGCTGATCAATGTCAGTATTGGAAAGGGCGCTAGCGAAGATTGCAAACTCGTCGATGACGCCATTTAAGTTTCGAATCGCAAAAAAATCCTCTGGTCGGGTGGGCACCGACCAGTTTCCTAGTGTAGCGGCTCCGATGCTTGTCGTTGTTACGCGATGCACCTCAGGAATGTCGTGACGGCTCAACTCCTTGCCGTCAACATAGTGGGTGATCGTTTGGGCATCAGCATTGAACACAACGGCCAAATGCATCCAGCGACCGCTCATCGAAGGATTCCAAAACACAGGAGATCGTGCTTTGAAATCAGATGGTCCAGTGCCGGTTCTTGGTTTGCCACCCAACTGAGGCATCACCGAGAAATACAAACGCCCGTTGGCAAGAATCTGCCAGTGCGGCTCGCCATCGTCGTAATGATCGGTCAAGAACAGAGAATTGTACGCTCGGTCCAGACTGTCGATCCGAACCCATGCGGCAAGCGTCAAAGATCCATATCGGCCCCCGATGCGAAGACGAACGCGATCAGCCGGGTGCCGAAACTCCAACGCCGACTCACCCAGCAAACGACCCGGCGACGCTGAAGCACCAACAATGGCACCGTTCCACTCACTGAGGCTCCAACCCTCTAGTAAATCCGCACTCGGAGAGCCAGCTTCCGCTGGCAACGTGCGAGGGCGATCAGCAGACAAATTCATCGAGTAGTAGGCAAGCAACCTTTCGTCGGAGAGCCAACGCTCCCTCGCGGTGAGCCAACTGCTCAAACGTTCCTGACGACGTTCACGCCGCAAATCTGCGAAAGACTCGAGATCAACAAACTCGACCTCGCTGGCTCCAGGAGCTCCCTGACTATTCCCACGAATGGCAACCCTTTGCCCAGCGGAAAGCTGGGTGGCCGAAACACTCGTATCCGTGTCTTTTTTCCCTGGCTCATGCAACTCGACAAGCCCATCAAAAACCTCAACGAGTGCATCGCTACCGCGGGCATCAATCGCAAACTCAGTCCCAAGATCCACAACCGTTAGCTCCTCCAACTCAATTCTAAAGCCTCTCGCCGCTGGCGGTACTTGAGCACGAACCTTGCCCGTTCTCAGACGAGCCAAATCCATTGAGTTCAAGTCCAAGTCAGCGGGCCCTTCGATCACCACCGAAGCACCACTGAGAAACTCGAGCTGAATCGCTCCCGAATCGAAAGTCAGTCGACCAGGTGGAAGCAGACTTCCGGTAGACGCGACCGAAAGCGTCCTCTCGTCCAAGCGAATCGAAGGAACATCAACCACCGAAGACAATAACGCGACGCCCCGAACAGTCTCTTCCTTGATGCTTTCGGAACCTGCCAACTCATTGGCAGCCAAACCACGCTCGTCGGACAACTGCCCCAATCGCACGACAAAACCGATAACCGATGCTGCCAAAACCGCAGCGGCGAGTGTTAGAGCAGCGTGATAGCGACGCGATGCCTTTGGCTCAACCTCTCGCAAAGCAGATGACGTAATCGATCTAGAGGGTGTGCCCTGCCGTAAGCTTTCCGTTGCAAAAGAGCTATCAGCGACCAACTCGCTGCCATCCACCCCATCGAATGAATGATGCAGATCCGCATTTAAGGATAGGTACTCGAGGTAAAACTTTCGTGCCTCTGAACTTCCCTTCAAGAGCGTTAGAAACGCCTCGTGATGCTCGGTTTCGAGCTTACCGTCCTGCCAAAGCTCGATGGCTTCAACAATCAATAGTTCTTGTTCTTGAGTCAGCATGACCCGCCCTCCACCGAAACGGCGCGACGAATACACTCCGCTAGCGACTTGCGAATCCTAAAGAGCATCAGTCGAACAGCGCCCTCCGTTCGTTCCTGCTGGTTCGCCAAATGTGTGATTGAGTGGGAATGAAAGTAGCGATCCTCAATCAGTTTTCTCTGCGAAGAATGCAACTCCCCAAGGCACTGCTTGAGATGCTGCTGACCGTCCAACGCAACGCAAGCATTCGCCTCAGCATCTTCGGCGAGCTGACTAGCAAGCTCCTCATCAACGAGTAGCTGATCGCGTCCCATGTCGCGAAAATGAGCCATCACCTGAAATCGAGCGATTCCAGTTGCCCAAGCCAAAAACGGACGCTGCGGATCGAAATCATCAATCTTTCTCCACAATACCAGGTTGGTTTCTTGAAGCACGTCCGAAGCACGACTGTGATCCGCTACCAGCGAATAAATGTATGCGTAGAGCCGATTCTGGGATTTCGCCAAATCGGTCACAAAGGCTTCGGTGCGGGAATCACTGGGTTTTGCCATGGTTGCTATCTTTTACCGCCCGATTGAACTCCGTTACATGATTTTTTGAAAATTCCATGCTGGCCCCATTTTTTAGTCGCCTGGTGACAGCTTTCCCTGCTTTCACGGCTCTCGCCCTCGCTGCCTGGAGCTTCGGCGGCGCGTTTCCGAAAAACCTAGACGCACAAACAAACATGTCAGAATTTAAACAGGCGTACCCTTCGGCTCCCTCAGACGACACCGTCGACGATTATCACGGTCGCAAAGTAGCAGACCCCTATCGTCCGCTCGAAGACGTGGAGTCCGAATCCACCCGAGAGTGGATTAATGCCCAAGTTGCCCTAACCAACAGCTATCTCAATCGATTCGACTTTCGTGATTCGATTAGGTCCAAGCTCAGCGAGCTTTGGGACTATCCCAGGTACGGGCTCCCTCGAGCTCGACAAAGTTGGGGAGAGGGCGTCTATGTCTATTCGCACAACGATGGACTAAGTGATCAACCAGTCTACCGATACGGCTTGGGAGCCCCGACTAGCGACGAACTAGTTCTTGACCCAAAAACACTTTCGGATGACGGAACCGTTGCGGTTGCGTCCGTCGTCATCTCACCCAAGGGCAACTTCCTTTTGTACGCCTTGGCGGATGGCGGCAGCGACTGGCGAACGTGGAAACTCCGGCGTCTCAAGCAGTCGCCTGGCGGTATTGAGCTCGAAGATCTTCCGGACGTCGTGCGTTGGAGCAAGTTTAGCGGTGCGACTTGGAGAGAAGACGAGAGCGGTTTCTACTACGGCCGTTATCAACAGCCTGATTCGAGCCAAGAACTGACAGGCACAAATGAATCGCAAAAGCTCTTCTTCCACCGACTCGGAACGGAACAAGCAGATGACGAGCTTGTTTTCGAGTCGATCGAGAATCCCAAATGGGGGTACTCCCCCGAGGTTACCGAAGATGGCCACTACCTGGTGATCTACAACTGGAAAGGGAGCGATCCAGTCTCGCAAATCTTCGTGATGGACCTCACCGATCCTGAAGCTCGCCCCAAACCTGTCATCGTCGGATTCGATTCAGAGTACGAGTTCATCGGCAACGTTGACGAGGCTTTCTATTTCCTGACTGATAATCAAGCTGACCGTCGCCGTGTGATTCGCGTCGATCTGCAGAACCCAAGCCGAGCAAGATGGGAAACCGTTGTTTCGGAGACAGATGATGTTTTGCAGTCGGCCAGTCTGTTTGGCGAAACACTGATCTTGAACTACTTGCGAGATGCACGCTCGCATATCGCCTACTGTGATTTAAATGGCAACAAGACAGCTGACTTCGACCTACCTGGAATTGGCACGGCAAGTGGTTTCATCGGAAAGTCGGATGCGCGAGAAACGTTTTTCTCATTTAGCAATTCGACAACGCCTGCGGCGATCTACCGAGTGAGTCTCGATGAACTGGGCAGACCAAACGGGCAATCGGAAACCTGGAAAATACCTGAAGTGCCATTGGATCTGGATAATTTCGTCACTGAACAACTCTTTTGCGAGTCCAAGGATGGCACGCGTGTTCCTATCCTGGTGACACGCCGTCGAGATACAGCACTCGATGGAACGGCGCCGACGATCTTGTATGGATATGGCGGATTCAATATTTCAATCACGCCGAGCTATTCGCCGGCAGTGGCTGCTTGGGTCGACGACGGCGGAATCTATGCTGTCGCAAATTTGCGAGGCGGAGGTGAGTACGGTAAGGCATGGCACGAAGCAGGCATGCGTTTGAAAAAGCAGAACGTTTTTGACGACTGCATCGCTGCGGCTGAACTGCTGATTGAACGAAAGTACGCTTCGCCTGAAACGCTCTCGCTTTCAGGCCGATCCAACGGGGGTCTCTTGGTGGGAGCCGTCATCACCCAACGTCCCGAGCTTTTCGGCGCCTGTCTTCCCGCAGTTGGCGTAATGGACATGTTGCGTTATCAAAAGTTTACAATCGGATGGGCTTGGGTCACCGAATATGGCAGCAGCGACGAATCCGATCAGATCGACAACTTGCTTTCCTATTCACCACTGCACAATTTGCGGAGTGATGTTTGCTATCCAGCCACAATGGTCATGACTGCTGATCGAGATGACCGCGTCGTGCCCGGTCACTCATTCAAGTTCGCAGCGGCACTTCAGGCCGCGGTTGCGGAGAACTCGAGCTGTAGCGAACCGGCGCTCATACGCATTGAAACTCGAGCCGGCCACGGAGCGGGAACGCCAACGTCCAAAAAGATCGACGAGTACGCAGACGCTTGGACCTTCTTGAGAGCAAACCTTCGTCCTCGTTAGGCTGTTTGGCGTACAGCGACATGTTCACTGCCATGCTTAGCATGGCTGAAGATCTTCCTATGCGTTGGGCTCCGCATGAATGGGGATTTACGACGCTTGCAGAATCTGCTCCAAAGCGGCTGCTCGTTCGTCTGCTTGAAAGAACTCCAACGCTCGGAAGTATCGTTCTTGATCGGCCACATTTTCGCTGGCGATGATCTCATCGACGATAAGATTAGGCGAAGACTTCCCTCTTGATCGCCAAATGATGTCTGATTTCGCATCATCTCGAGTGCTGTCCAAGGCTAGGTAGGCTTCGAGACAAGCATCCCACTTCCCGTCAGCAGCAATCCCCAAAGCCTCCAAATACCAACGGTCTTGGCCGTCGTGCAAGGCGGCTAGTTTCGACCATGCCGCAATCGCTTGCGGCGTATTATGTCCGCGAAGACTGATCGCCAACTCGCGACGCACCTGAGGCGAGGGATCATTAGCCAAGCTGTTGACAAGTGCCACATCATCAACAGACGCATGTTGGCGAGCCGATCGAATCGCGGCCAAACGCACGTTCAAGTCCGAATCTGCCAAGCCCAATTGAATCGCCTCGTCTCGAGTTGCGTCGATGGCCGCGAGAATCCACATGCGACGGGCTCGCTGGACGGGATCACTCACGTCACTTGGGTCAAGCAGTGAAGGCACATTGGGGACGTCCTGAGTCCAAAATGCTTTGAGAGCTTCTCCCGCTAAGAAACGAGTCGACTGATTCGGGTTCGTCAGCGCATCCAAAGCGTTATCGATCGTCTCAAACGAAGGCTTATCGACACGATAGGCTTCACTTTCGGCAGTGGTCATTCGGAACAAACGCCCCATCCGAGTATCGCCCATGCGGTGACCGCCAACACCAGGGTCATACCAGTCGGCAACAAACACTGATCCATCAGGCGCGGTGCAAACATCAACGGGCCGGAACCACTGGTCAGCGACACCCTTGATCAAATTATCGATGGATGCTTTATATCCAGCGCCATCGATCTCGACCGGATAGGCGCGGACGACATTAGGACCGGGATCCGTATGAATCATCTGGCCATGGAACTGTTGAGGCAAAAGCTTTCCTTCGTAGATCATGATTCCCGTGGGAGAGCCTGCGCCAGTTTGCAGTAGATTGGGAACCACACCAGGATCATTGAGGTGCCAATGACGTTGGCCAATGGATTCACGCATGCCAATTCTTTCGGCTTGCCAATAGTTGCCGGTTTTCTCGTTTCGGTAACCGTAGTTACCGTAAGGCATCACAAAGTTGATCCGCGTGCCGCGATTGCCATCATCGTCGTTGTCACTTTGCCACATGGCACCAAACGAATCGACGGCGACTTCCCAATTGTTGCGGAAATTCCAACCCAATGTCTCCACGTTTGACCCATCGAGATCGCATCGGAATACCATGCCCTGTTGATACGGCTGTCGAGTATCGTTGACGACGTTTCCGGCCAAGTCGACGACCGGCTTGCCTTCCGCATCAAGAAGCTGCTTACCCTCGTTTCCAAAGTTGAAATACAGCTTGCCATCAGGACCGGGCATGAAAGAGTGGATGCCATGGTCGTGCTGGACGCCACCAATCCCCGTGAACATCAGCTTCTTTTCTTCGGGAACAAGGTCGCCATCTGTATCGCGGAACATCACCACGTTCTCACCGGCCGAGACAATCACTCGATCACCAAGCACACAGACGCCGTGCGGTGAGTCGATATCAGTTCCCTGATAGAAGACGGTGGTCTTATCCATCCTGCCGTCTTCGTCGGTGTCTTCCATGACGAGAATTCGATCACCCTCATCGCGAGGATCGTTGTTGTGGTTTCGAAAATGACGATAGTTGACGATTTCGCAAACCCAAACACGCCCCAAATGGTCCACGTCAATACTTGAGGGCGACAGCATGGTCGGCTCTGACGCCGAAAGTTGAATACTGAGCCCGTCTCCAATCTCAAATCCGTCGATGGCGGCTTTGGGAGAACGATCAACATCGGTCGCATTGGCCGTTGCCGCATTGAAACGAGCTTCCTCTGGCTTCTTGAGGAGCGTCAAGTAGTCAACCAGATCCACCAACTCTTGAGTCGACAAGTTTTGGTGAAGGTTCTCGGGCATCAGCGAAACCTCTTGCCGCTTCAATTCGAGCACTGCTTCCTGGTCGATCTTGTGTTCGGTTGCGTCGGCGGACTTAATGGTAATCTCATCTTCGGTTTCACCGATCAAAAGTCCTGTGACGATCGTTCCATCCTCCGTCAGACAGGCGTAGGTCTCGTAGTTATGAGAGATCCCAGCGCTCGGATTCAGAATTGCAACAAACATGTCTTCGCGAGACAGCTTGCTACCAATCTCGGATAGATCAGGCCCCACGTTCAAACCCTCCCCGGCAACCTGATGACACTTGTTGCAAGTCCCTTTGGTTTTGAAAACACCCCGTCCACGATCGGGATCAGAATTCTGACGCATTCGTGCAACCAGTTCCTTTACCGTTGGCATCGCCTGTTCCTCAGACTGCTTTAGTGAGGGGATCTTTTTCGCTTCAGCGACCGTCTTCTTATCCCAGGCACCGATGAGCCCATTTCGCACTTCGAACATCACTGCAGCTGGAACTTCGTTCGCCTTGGCCATCGCAAGTAGCGTCTGCTGGCCATGCCATCCGTTGGCGAGTGCCGAGGCCGCGGCACTTCGAACACTCTTGACGTTATCATCGTTGAGCATGATCTCGCGGAGTGGCTCGACCACCCAATCGCCACCAATCGAACCAATACGTGCGGCCAAACTTGAAGCGTGCTCGAAATCCTTCCCGTCGATAGCCATCTGCAAGCCGTCAATGATGACTTGCTGGAGTCCCTGTTCAACAAGCCACTTTCCCGCTTCGACGGTGTGTTGACCGCTCTCCTTGCTCAGAGCCAACCTTTGCAAAGTGACTTGCTTCGGCGTCGCTTTTAGCGACTGCATGGTCTCCAGGTATCTCTTTGGTTGGCGCTCCGCCAAGTCATCCAAGTACCGACCAATCGCCTCGACATGTTGCGGATAATCGGCGGCCTTTGCGCCATCAATCCTCAACATGGCTTGAACCACCGCGTGATCGTGAGCGACCAACGCTTTCGAATATCGCGTCTCAGCGAATGCTGAATGGGCGATGAGGGTCGCAATCAAAAGGTAAATAACGCAATGCCGACGGTACTTCATGGATGGCTTTATTGAAGGCTTGAAACACGTTGGGGAGGTGGACCCACCATCACACCAGAACTGCGAGACAAATTCAACCATTTCAGCTTTCGGATCTCCAAAATTAAACGGCTAGCAGTGTTGTCGATGTCGGATTCAAACGCACATCTTGTTGGTATCATGTCATTCCCATCCTCAATGTCTCACTGTGCTTAGCCCCGCCAATGCTGTCCAAATCCACGGCATTCTCCGAAACCTGGGCGAGCTTCGTGATCAAACATAGGTTTTGGGTTGTCGCAGCCTGGATTGTGGCTGCGGCGATGTGCCTCATATTCGCTCCCCGATTCTCCGAGGTGGCACTGGATGGGGATTTCGACTATCTGCCACCAGGCATGTCTAGCGTGGTGGGTGGTCGGTTGTTGGACGATGCCTTCGTCGGAGTCCGAAGTCGCAGTCAGATTGTCTTTGTCTTAGGCAAAAGATCGAGGCTCGAGAGCGATTCGAAGCTCACCCGAGGCGACTCGATTGTCTCGTTGGACTTTTTGAGGCGATTGCACCATCGGCTGGCTGAGGTCAACATCCGCCGAGCCAATCGATTAGGGATGCCTGAAAAGATCGATGGCGAGATTTCTGATTACCAGAGAGAAGCCTGGTATGGGCCGATGGAGATCGCCGTGGATTCGCTTGATCGCGCGATCATGGTTGATGAGAAGCTTTACGATGCCCTCGGCGACAATGTCGCCGATTTCAAAGAGCAGGGTCTCTATGAACCGAGGATGGCCATCGCGTACTGGGACCGTGGCAAGGCTCGCGAAAGGATCGGAGCAAAACCCGAATCCGTCGAGCAGGACTTCGAAGTCGCATTGATTCTTAATCCCGAGCTCCCTACGCAGGTCTTGCCCATCGACGAAAGGCCATTGGAAGCCTTTGATCCCTGGCTTGATGCCATGGACTGGAGCGACTCGTTGATCGGCAGCAACCTCACGACCACGGGCGCTCGGCTAGCGATTATTCAATCGGAATCTGAATTGGCATCGACCGGCAACATCGCCGCCTTCGAAGCGGCAAAACAGATGGTATCGGACGTGATGGACTTTACAGGGCGTTTCGGCGAAGCCGGATTGGAACTCCGAGTTTCTGGATCCGCTGCCATTGGCGGGGAAACTTTGCTCGCGGCAAAGGAAGCGATTCGATACACCGAGTTGATTACCGTTGCGATGATCTTGGCGATTCTGGCGATTGTGTACCGAGCTCCACTGCTAGTTTTGGTGCCGCTGATTTCAATCGCTATCGCCGCCGTGATGGCAATGGGCGTGATTTCCGGCCTGACGATGCTCACAACCAATGATGCCAGCTGGCTAACGAGGACCATCCCCGACATTCGTGTCTTCACGACCAGCCGAATCTTTATCGTCGTTGTGCTCTTTGGAGCGGGAACCGACTTCTGCCTTTTCTATATCTCTCGCTTGCGAGAGCAATGGCAAACAACCAAAGAAGAAGGATCAGCGGACGAATCTAAAACGCAGCACGATCCAACTTGGATGAATGCGAATCGCCAGTCTCTTGCGAGCGTATTCTACGCGCTCGTGGGGAGCGGCATGACGACGATCGTCGGCTTGGCCATGCTCGGTATTGCTGACTTTGGAAAGTTCAACACGACCGGTCCTGTGATTGCGATTGGGCTATTCATTGGATTGCTTGTTTGCATTTCATTTACGCCAGCGCTCCTCACCTTCATTGGACCCGTCGCCTTTTGGCCAGGAAAGAATCGAATTTCCGGCAACGCAACCGATCAAGCGATTTCGAATGATCCAAAGGCCAATCCGATTTGGTCAGCGATTGCACTTCAACTAACACGCTATCCCAAGACTTTGCTGGTAGCGGGTTTGGCGATCCTATGCATTCCGGCAGCCTATGGCTTTCGCCACGGAGACGCAGTGACCTACGACCTCGCCAGTGGTCTGTCAGCGTCGGCGGAGAGCCGACGTGGCTTGGACCTGCTGCAAGATCACTTCGACATTGGTGACATCACGCCCACAACGGCTCTCCTCGTTCTACCTCAACCGGTCGAAACGTCTCGGATGGAACAGATCCTCACAGACCTAAGAGCCGGATTATTAACCGTTGAGGGAATCGAAAACGTACGAACGGGAATCGACCCGCTCGGTTCGTTCAAACCAAACGCCCGTCAAAGCCTGTTTAGCAGCAAGACCTGGAAACGCAAAATCATGCGTGACCACCGCATTGTTCGGGACTATTACTATGCCAGTGAGCCTGAGTATCAAGATCGCCTGTTGAGGCTTGATATCGTTGTCGACGCTGATCCGTTCTCGACAAAAGCAGCTTCGATCGTCGAGAACATTTCAGCCCACCTTGAGTCTCGCCAATCTGAGATTCAGCCGACATCGTTTTCCAATAGTCTACCAAGCATACCTGAACTTGCCGATGCTCAGGTGCATCTTGTGGGTACGACACCATCAATCATGGACCTTCGGCAAGTCACGATGAGCGACACGCGAAGAATACGTATCGCCGTCGTTGCGGCGGTTTTCATTGTCTTGGTGCTGATTATCCGCCGGGTAGCACTAAGTACTTTCCTAATACTCTCTGTGCTGATTACCTATTTCGCGACACTGGGCATAACCGTCGCGGTTTTTCAGTGGGTTGATGGATCTGCATTTCGTGGTTTGGACTGGAAGTTGCCGCTGTTCCTATTCGTGATCCTGGTTGCCGTGGGCCAAGACTACAACGTCTATTTGGTGACGCGGATCATGGAAGAGCAAAATCGTCTTGGTTGGCGATCCGCTTTGAGAAGGGCTGTTTCTCGAACCGGGGGAATCATCACCGCTTGTGGACTGGTCATGGCGGCAACGTTTTTCAGCATGACAGCGGCAGTCTGGTTTCCACCGCTACTCTCGTTTGTTGGCGTCACTTCGCATTCCGATGTTCCGCTTCTGCGTGGCATCGTCGAATTGGGTTTTGCTCTTGGACTCGGCGTGTTGATTGACACGTTTTACGTACGCACAATCCTGGTGCCTAGCTTCGTCGCGGTTACTGGCGGAGCGAAGAACTAGCCAATCACTATCGCGGAAAGTTTCGAACGGCAAAGTCGAGGTCATGAGGACTTTGAATGCCCAGCCGCCGTTAGCACGAACCAGTTCGGATGGCCCCGAAGGCTGGCTCAAGCAGCCTGTCGATCAGCCTTGAACCGGTGGATCGATCCTAGCCAGGAAGAGGTTAGGCGTTCGAATGACTTTGAGTCTTGATACCAACGATCGATATCTTTTTGCACTCGGTTTAAGTCACCTCCCAATTTTTCAATCCAGAAGTGAGCAGCATCCGCTGAAATCTGAGACCTTGCGATCCAGCCACATCGATCGAGGAAGGCGATCAAATCGTCGGGTGATAGATGAGGCCATTCGAAGTTCGTGCCACCACCACCTTGCTCAAGCATGGCTTGGCGGGTCCACCGAAGCTCTCTTCGACTTCCGTCGCAACGTCTTATCTGCAGACGGCCATCATCAGACGTGAGCCTCACGGTGGCTACATCAATAGCGAACTCATTGAACCCCGAAACGCTCCGCAGTCGAGCCAGCAGCGTTCGCAGCCCCACACCCGTTCGCGTTGTGATGTGCAGAGATCCCTCATCGCCTCGAATGCATTGGTCCAACCGATTCCAAACGGCTTTCTGAGGCCTAGTCCAAACCCAAGGCGGACTGAGAGGGTTGCGAAAACGGGCAACATGCGATTGACTCATGCCTCGCGTTATCGGCGTCGCTAAGCGCCATCCCAAATTGCATCCCAATAACCGTCACAGCTTGCCGCCGGATGACCCGTCGCTACTACGTTTCACGACCTCAACGCGATGCGCCGAATTTGATGCTCACCGGCGAAGAGGCGGTTCACGCCATCCGTGTCATGAGAGTTCGAGTAGGCGACCCACTAGTTTTATTTGACGGTGAAGGCTGGGAGTGCCCCGGCAAGGTTCTCGAGGTCAACAAACGCGAATTGCGTATCCAATGCCAGGGCTGGGAACTGGAGCCCAGGATGCCGAGCAATGAGATCATTCTGGGCATTGCGATCCCCAAAGGTGACCGCGGAAAAGAGATGGTTGAGCGACTCACCGAGCTCGGCGTCAGCCGCCTCGTCCCGCTGATTTTTGAACATAGCCAACGTCCTCCGTCCGAGTCGCAGATAGAGAAATTGCGTCGAGTTTCGCGTGAGTCATGTAAGCAGTGCGGCCGGAACACCGACCTCGTGTTGGAATCGCCGAAGAAGTATGACGCCTGGATCGAAGCTCAAGCGTCAATCGAAGCTGACCAACGCGTGATCGCACACCCAGGTAAGACTTCAAAAAAAGAATCTCTTCGAACCGACGCGCGAAGAAGCCTAGCCGTCGTTGGTCCTGAGGGAGGTCTCTCCGATCGTGAGCTCCAACTCGCGATCGAGCATCGATTCAAACCAATCGATTTGGGACCGCGGATCTACAGAATCGAGACCGCGGGAGCAATCATTGCCGTCGGATTAGCCGTTCGCGTGTTGTAGAGCTCGGGATACCAACGTCCCAGCTCAATAAACATTGCCACCACGGCAATGATCATGCAAATCATCGCGACGAAAAGCATTACCGTGTAGATGCTTGGAGGCTGCTTGCGTGTATCAGTCGAGGGTGGTGTCGACACGGTCGTCCTCCTGCAATATGCCTTCGCTGTAATCGACTAGGATCTCAGCAACCGCACGATCTGGAAATGTACGTCGAACCTGAAGCTTACCCACATAGCGGCCTCCGCGGGTGACTTCGAGATAATGTCCCTGGCGTAGCCCCTCATCTTCACCAATCGAAATCGAAACCAATCGACGAGGTCGGTCTACTTCAAGGATTACACCGTTACGTTCGGGCGGCGCACCGTCCAAAGGATCGTTGACGTTGATGCCCTTTGCGGCAACGACTTCCTCAAATCGCGTTACCTGAGTTGCCAGCTGTGCGTTTCGTTCTTCTAGCTGAGACTTAAAACCGCGTAATTGGTTCATCTGATCGGTCAGAACCAGTGTCTGAGTGAAGAGCTTGTCTCGGTTCTGCTGCTCAGTCCGGATCGTATCCCGTAGGTCTCGGTTCTTGTCAGTCAATCGCTGCAGCTCTTCAGCGTTGGTCTCATTTTCCTGCGCCAATGCAATGTTGCTCGCATTGAGATCCTGAACTCGCTTTTCGCTGCTAGTGAGCTGGTCTTTGAGCCCAGTGAGTTGGGTCTGCAGCGACGCCAGTGCGGTCCGCCGACCAGCACGTTCGCGGTCGAGGGTTTGCTGCAGTCGGT
>JBCCKZ010000061.1:0-14771 GCA_039027135.1 Planctomycetota bacterium | reverse complement strand
CTGCCGGCGCCGCGGGTCCGGATCCGCAACGCACATGGAGAGCGGTTTTGGCCTTGCAGTCCGAGCCCCAAGGGAATAGTACGCTTTGGCATGTGAGGCCGAATAATCTGCTCGCACCTGGGAGCGTGTCTGAGTGGACACCGTTTGCTCAAACAGTATCTGTTGATTCGATTTCGTTTTCACCATCGGGGACGCGTTTTCTTGTCAGCGCAGGAGACAAGACGCAGATCTGGGCGTTCGGTGACGATGGGATGCCATGCAAGAGCGGTGAAGTGATTGGAGCTAACGCTATTTGGCACCCGCAAGTCGATACCTTCGTGGTGAAGGATACCGCGAAGAGCCAGCTTATATCGGTCGATGCGGAGACGCAGCGTATGAGCCCGTTGCCGCTCAAAGGGTTGAATATTGAAGATGCTGTGCCGTGTGTTTTCTTTCGCGAGTCATTTGTTGACGAGTCATCACCGAATTGGTTCTTGGTATTGGGAACGCAGACAAAGGATTCGGCGGGATACTCAAGGCTTTCCTTTGTTCCGGTGGATTCGGATGCGGATTCTTCCGCTGAATCTCAGCCGCTGACGGAGATTGAAGGACAGGGACAGATCACAGCCGTCGCTGCTTCGCCAACCGAGAACTTGTTAGTGATCGGGTATAGCACAGGAGGTGTTGGCGTTTGGACGGCGGCGCCGTCGCTTTCAAGTGATGCCTATGAAGTGTATGACTTCGAAGAGCATGCGGGCAGCTCTATCAAGAATCTCGGATTCGATTCGAATGGCGACGTGATGGTCAGTGTTGATGAAGCGGGCAGAGCGTACAGCTGGATCTCAAAGGACGAGTCTTAAAGCCGCTTCAAGGCTATTGACTCACAAGGGCATTGTTGACGTCATTTCATCCAGCGAGCCGGGTTTCGCACCAATGAGCGAACACGCAAAGTTTGGATGTGCTCTCTTTATGACTTCGCAGGAGGACCTTTGCCTTTAGTATAGTCTTTGCCAGAGACTAGGAAGGCGTTGAAAGATTTTGTCTGGCTCCCATGCGGCCGAACATGCGATCAAGTTCTTCGCGGCTAAAAAAGAGAGCTGTCGGGCGACCGTGGGGACAGTGATGCGTGTCGAGATACAGGTCTTTCTGCTCTAGAAGCGAGGTGATCTCTTCGGGTGACAGAGGATCGCCCGCTTTGATGGCTGCCTTGCAGGCTACAGTCGAGAGCAAGTGTTCCAAAAGATCACGAGCGTCCGGCTGTTTGCCGGCTCCGAGAAGATGCTGTAGCACGGTTTGCAGCATATCGCTTGGCGGCACTTTTGGAAGTAGAGCCGGATAGCCGGTGATTTCAATTCCGTCGCCCGCCGACTGGATAACCAAGCCAATCTTTTCGAGCGTCTCGCGAACCAATAGCGCGGCGTCGCGTTCCTCGGCCGTCAGCATCACCGCTTCAGGTACGAGGAGAGATTGTGACTCAAGCGCCTGGTCATCACCAAGAACTTTCTCGCAAACTCGTTCATAAAGAACACGTTCGTGTAGGGCGTGTTGGTCGATGACAACCATACCCTTATCGTCTTGCGTGACCAAATACCTGTTATGAACCTGGAATCCGAGATAGCTCACCGAGGGCGGTGTAGCGGTTTCACTAGGTCCCTCGCCAGGCCATGCAGAATCTAACGCGTGCACCGGAGGCGTGGTTGGTGACTCGCTTGCGCCGCCGATGAGAGATGCGTGATTGGTGCTTAAACCCGATGGGAATGGCTGGAAGTCGGGGACTCCTGAGCTAACGCTAGCTTGGACACCGCTTTGGGGTTGTCCAGTGCGTGCCCATTGGACCACATCTCTTCGGTGGCGTGATTCAGATTCAGACTCCAAAGGTAGCGGTATCTCAATGGCCGATGATGGCTTGGGAGACGAGTGATTTGAAACTTCACTTGGTGCATGTCGGGTTGAATCATCCGTCGGCGAAAGTGGATGGATAGGTGTTCCATCATCACGTCTCAAGTGGCCACCACGACCCGAAACATCGCTGCGAAGAAACTCGTGCCTTAGCGTTTGAAGTAGACGCCCGTAGACGCGACCGCTGTCGGTAAAACGAACTTCCATCTTCGTGGGGTGCACATTCACATCAACAAGATCAGCCGGCATTTCCAATTGCAGAAAACACACGGGGAATCGTCCCACCATCATCATGCCTCGATAGGCTTCACCAAGTGCGTGCTGCAATGATCGATCTCGAATGTGGCGCTTGTTCAAGAACAAATACTGCATGCGGTTGTTGCCGCGGTGAACGGAGGGATCGCAGACGTAGCCGCTGATTCGAATCTCGTCCTCACGACTGTCGATGGGGATCAGATGATCGGCGACTTCACCCCCAAAGAACGCTTCAATTCGGTCGTGCCAACGAGGGCTGGCAGGCAAGTCATAGAGTTCTTTGCCGTTATGATGCAGCACAAAGTGAACTTCCGGATTGGCAAGTGCGAGCCTTGTAAAAGCTTCAACGATGTGTCCGCGTTCAGTCTGGGCGGTCTTGAGGAATCGGTGTCTGACTGGTGTATTGAAAAATAGATTGCGAACTTCCATGACGGTTCCGATCGGGCATCCACATGGTGAGACACCCATCGAGACCCCACCTCGGACGACCAGTTCATTACCGGAGTTATCATCCTTGGTCCGAGATCGAATCGTTAACTCGGACACGGATCCGATCGACGCGAGAGCCTCGCCGCGGAAGCCCATCGTTTGCACGCTAAATAAGGCGTCATCGTGGGGTAGCTTGCTGGTTGCGTGCGATGTGATCGATAAGGGCAGCTGCTCTGCCGACATCCCGCACCCGTCATCGCTGATGCGGATCATCTCGCTACCGCCACCAGTAACGTGGACCTCGATGCGTTTCGAGCCGGCATCGAGGCTGTTTTCGACGAGTTCCTTGACAACTGAAGCCGGGCGTTCGATGACTTCGCCCGCCGCGATCTGATTGACCAGGTTGGCGGGCAATTGCCGGATGATCGGCTGTGTGATGGTGGTGCTCATGCCGGTAGTTTACCGGTTTGAGTCGTTTGTCCAGTGCCGAGTTTCTGGCTAGGCTGAGGTTGTCTTTTCGCCTCGTTGTACCAGCATCAAAAGGACTGGGCTGGCAACGAAGATTGACGAATACGTTCCCACGAGAACGCCGATCACCAGGGCGAATGCGAAGGCGTGAATGCCGTCGCCGCCGAACCAGTACAGAAGCAGCACAACGATCAGAGTTGTGATCGAGGTGAGCAAGGTGCGGCTGAGCGTTTGGTTGATGCTGGTGTTGACCATGTCTTGGGTCAGTCGCGGTGCCTTGCCCTTGGTCTCGCGGATCCGGTCAAAGACGACGATCGTATCGTTGAGCGAGTAGCCGATGATCGTTAGCAGTGCCGCCACAACGGTCAGCGAAATCTTGAAAGGATCGATCAGCAGGAAGCCCAGGTATTCGTAGAGCCAGAAACTCACAGCGATGGCACCCAACGTTACCAGTACGTCGTGAAGCAACGCTACAACCGCTGCTAAGCCGTAGATGACTCGTTGGAACCGGAACCAGATGTAGCCGATGATGCAGAGCAGGCTGGCAAACAAAGCCCCGAATGCACGACCGATCATGTCACCAGCTACCCGGGAACCCACGCTGCTGCTGCTGACCCAAACGGGCTCGGTGTCAACCAAGTTTTCGAAGCTACCGAAGACCTTGTCCGCCTGAGCCGCTTCGAGTGGCATCGCAACACGCCATTTCGCAAAAGTGAGTGATGACTTTGGAGACCAATCGGAAGCTCCATCACCGATTGGGGTCAAAACGATCGATCGCTCGGTCAATGTCACGCCGACAGCTTCGCCGGAGGTAATTAGTTTCTCTTTGAGCGTGGCCGCATTAAGTGCTCCACCGGTTCCTTCGCCATCCACACCGAGCGTGATGACCGCTGTGCTGGCGGTGTCCGATCCAGGGAATATTCCGGGTGAAACGGCGTCTTCCGTCGATTCTTCTTCTTCTGTCGTTGCTCCTTCATCCGTTTCGCCCGTGTCCGGTTCAGCTGAGATGGTGTCATCGCCTGGAGCTTCATCAGCCTGAGCGGCAACCAATTGGACGCCATTGTTTCGAGTCAGCGAAGATTGATCGTTCGGGTCTCCAGCAGGATCGATCTGCACCTCATAGGTAATGATGTCGATCCCTTCGGCCTCTCTGAACGCCTCCTCGATGATGCCTTTGAGAACGTCCACGTCTTCGATCGGTGAGTCCACTTTGAAAACACTGTTCTCAGGGACGTCGTCCATCGAGACACCGTTCACCGTCGAGGTAAGCTGTTCTCCATCGACAACGATCTTTGGTTCGACAATTTCTCGCACACGATCGGTAGGCGTGGACTGGGCCAAGCGGAATTGAACGGACGAGCCGCCAACAAAATCAATGTCGAAAATGTTTTGGCCGCGTGCGAATAGCGAAACCACCCCAACGATTATCAGCACCGTTGATACGGCGAGCATCGCGCGACCTCGTCCAATGAAGTCAATGATCCCGCCACCTGAGATTGTTTCGCGGAAGCGGTTGATGCTGTCGGACATCGAGAGCGAAATGAATCCCTTTCGTTCGGCCAGATCGAAGAATGTTCGCGACACGTAGATTGCCGTGAACATCGAAAATAGGATGCCGAGGATCAACGTCACCGCAAAGCCGCGGATCTGATCGGTTCCGATCGCATACAGGACGATTGCCGTAATGAGTGTTGTCAGGTTGGCGTCGATGATCGTCACGGTCGCTTTGGCAAATCCGTTGCGAATTGCCATTCTCGCCGCGGCACCCTTCTTCAGCTCTTCGCGAATGCGTTCGAAAATCAAAACATTTGCATCGACACTCATACCAACCGTCAGCACCAACCCGGCAAGTCCAGGCAGAGTCAGCGGCTGATTGATGAACGACATCGTTGCCAGGATCATGGCAAGGTTCAACGCCAATGCGGTACAGGCGATCACACCGGAGAACCGGTAATAGATCATGATGAAGATCAACACCAAAATCAGCGAAGCTGTAATCGCATAGACGCCCTTGTCGATGGTGTCCTGGCCGAGTGTGGGGTCGATCTGGTTCTCAGCGATTGGTGTGGGTGTGAGTGCGGCTGGCAGCTGGCCAGCCTTTAGAATCTTGACAAGGTCATCGACCTCTTCTTTGGTGAATCGTCCCGTGATGCGGCCATCTTTGCTGATTCGAGACTGAATGGTGGGGGCAGACAGTAGGTGATCATCCAAAACAATTCCCAGCTGTCGAAAACGCGAGCCGACCGGTTCGTTGTTGGCAGTCAAAGCTTCAAACTTGCGGGCGCCACCATCATTCAGAGTGAAAGCAACCGAGGGGTTGCCTGTTTGATCAAATGTACTGGCTGCGTATGCGAGGTCTTGTCCGGTCACGTCGAGTAGCGGATCGACGATCATGAGTGCTTCAAGTGACACGATGCTCTCACTATCAACCCAGGCGGCCATCGCGTCTGCCGGATCTTCGGCAGTGTAGATCGAGGGAGGGATCGTGATCAGGTCGCCGGTCTCACCATTTCGCAGCGTTGCATTCGAAACATCGACACGGAACGGGCCCTGTTTCCCGTTCTTGACTTCACGATCGACTTCGGCCCAAAAGCCAATCACATCACCTTCGGTGACCTCTTCACGAAAAAGCATTTGAAGCTTTTCGTTTCGGTCTTCGCTCTGGGCGCGATCGACCGCCATGTTGATCGTCGCCTGGTGGTCTGACTGATTTGCCAAAATCGCGAAGCGAAGGATCCCGGCATTCTTGAATTGGTTCTTGATACGATCGACTTCGCCCTGCTCAACCGCAGGAACGATGACCTCGATTTGGCTTTCACCATACGGCCTGATGACGATTTCTTGCGTGCCCGAGGGGTTGATTCGACGGGTGAGAGGCTCGACCAGAGCGTCACTCGTGATCCTCTGGTTACCCTCGGCCTCGAGCTGTGTGAGTTTCTCTCGATCGATTTCATAAATAAGGATTGTGCCGCCAGACAGGTCGACGCCTAGACCGGGAAGTCGTGAGCTCAACATGGCCGCTGAAGCTGCAATCGCCAGCAAAATCCAACCGAAACGCGTGCCCATTGCGGGAAGTTTGATCGCTTTGGCAAGCAAATTTCCAACGACGAAGGGGATGATGAGAACGGCCAGAGCCGCAAGTACGAGCCCGAGTTGCTGCCAACCAAATTCGTTAGCTGTGGTTTGAGCTTGGGACTGCGCGATGGGGAGTAGGCCCATGGGAATCTGTGTGATTGGAGTTTGGACGATCCCGGAGAAAAGATCCGCTGTTTCCATAGCAGGAACTACTTGATTCGAAATTGAGTTCATTTCTTGGTTGCCGCTTCCTTCGATTGCTCATCAACGACGACTTGGCCGATGGCGGAGCGGTTGATCTTGATTCGAGTGGTGCCCGCTTCGTCAAGTTTGAGCGTGACCACGTCGCTGCCCTCGGTGATTGCAGCAATAGTGCCGTGAATTCCGCCGACCGTGACGACGCGATCGTTCTTTTTCAGCTTTGACAGCATATTGGCCTCTTCCGCCTTCTTGCGTCGCTCGGGGGCCAAAACGATCACATAGAACAGCATGAACATGCCCGCGATCAGCACCACTGGTGACAGGAAGGCGGGTCCGGCAGGCGTGGCGGCGGGGTCCTGAGCTACCAGGATGGCCAAGCTAAGGGCCGGCAACATGCGATGGGTTTTCTGAAGAGGTTATGAATTTGCTGATTTCGACCGTTTTTAACGGCTCGGAATAATAGAAAGCCCCAAAAACCCTCACAAGGCCAAACAGATGCCCGCCAGACATTTAGGGCGACTCAGCGTGCCAGCGAGTCGTCGAAAATTCCACTTCCGCTCAACCTCGGACTAATATGTAGAGCCCTTGTCTTGGCTTGAAAAGGAGTTTTTCATGAACCTTCAAAGCCCCCCAGCTGGCACACGCCGTCACACCCAGGCGACTGCGGTGTTGCCTCGGACGGTCACCGTCAACGCGGCATTCCTTCGCGATATCAAGGACGACAACGTCCAGTTGAAGCGGTTGATGGACCGCTGGAAGCCCGTGCTGGACCATCCGCAGGTGCTCCTAAACCATCTCGAAGAGCTACCCGAGCTGATGTCGCAACTGACCGATCAGTTTGCATTCCATTTTTCTCTAGAAGAGGCGTATGGCTATTTCGAGGACGCTGTCCAGGTCGACGAGCGGCTTTGTCGAAAAGCATCGGAATTGCGGAACCAACATAGTGAGTTGTTTGAGGCATTCCGGGAGCTCGCCGAGGAATCAGCCCAGCTGCATTTGGGAAGCGATTCGGCTCGGGACGACTTCCGTGATCGGGCGTCGCACTGGCTGAGGCTATTTGAGCTTCACGAGGAAGCCGAGCTGGAGGTCATCTTGGAATCGTTTGATGATGACCTTGGCGAGGGTGACTGAAACCTCGGGATCATCGTCTGGTTCCCGTAAGAACGAAAGAACATTAGGCCGACGGCCTGAGCGACGATGTCACCAGTTGATCGGGTTCATGCCTCGCCGTTTTCCGACTTCTCGGCCTCCAGTCGTGCTGCAGCGATAACGATTAAGATGGAGTGTGAGAGAAAGCGGGAAGTGATTGTTAGGCCACTGCATTCGCTGAGTTAGTTTTCAAGCCACGGCTTAATCGGGAAGCATGAATAGTTACGACTTGCGTCAGGGTGTCGTTTGCCCGTTGCTGGTGTTATTGATTAGTTGTTTTAGTGAGGTTAACGCAGAAGAAGCCAACGATGCAAAGCTAGGACCTCGGTCCGGTGATCTCTATCGCGAGTATCACTGGCATGCCGCAGGTGATAAGCAGTGGCGCATCACAGACGGCTTGGCAACCGAGAAGTTCGAGGCAGCGAGATCGCACCTTCCCAATGCGACTCTACCCTTGGTCATCGATGATTTAGAACATGCCATTCGTGCTGAGTTGCAATTGGACCGTTGGGGTGGGCACCGGGGAACGATCAATAAGAGGGTTCGCTTCAACGGAGGTCAGTGGATCACAATCCCGGAAATCAGTACGGCGTCGAAAAGTATTCGACCGGAACAGCTGATGTTTCAGGACAATCCCATTGTCGCCGTTCCGCTAGCTGACCTTCATGAAGGTGCGAATGTCTTTGAAGGCGATTGTGATGAATCAGGTGGCTTTGGATGGGGCCAATGGGGGTTGTATGCGGCGACCTTGCGAGTTTATTTCGATCCGAGCCAAAAAGGCGAGCGAGGCTTGGGCGGGCGAATCACTTCACCAGCGAACGGTCAGACCATTGGCGAGGATCCGGTCGTGGCCGTTGAGGCGGGGGCAAAGATGGGCGTCAGTCGCGTTGACGTGCTGGCCGCCTATGAGGGTTTTGATACGGATGGCGATGGAGACTTTGGCGGTTATCACGGAGCAACATTCCAACTTGTCGATGGTCAGCCAGCCGTCTTGCGACATCATGTTGGAACCATCGAGAGGATGCCGTACCGACTTGTTTGGAATACTCGTTGGGTCCCCGATCAGCCAGCACACAGCATCGCTTTGGTTGCACGTATTTGTGACTCGCGGGGATATTGGCGGGTCACGGAACCAGTGACAGGACTATCACTTGATCGACCCCATGTTGCCGTCAAGATGTATCGACCGATAGGTGTTCCCGAGGACTTCTCCGTTCGCGTTGGCGAAACAAAGTCGTGTACCTTTGAAATTCCCAAAGAAGTCGAACTTAGTCGGGCTCGTGACGCCGTGATGCACCTGAGGACATGGCATGGTTGGGATGCCCATCATGATCCGATTCGAGTCAATGAATACGAGTTGCCCATTGGTGGCAATAATCACCGTTACGATGATGACTTATTGCAGATCCCGACTGAGCAGTTAGTTGCGGGAACAAATCAATTTGCGATCAGCTCTTCGACAGAACATCACATGTTGGAAGTGCTTTGGCCTGGTCCAACACTCGCGGTGCGATTTGATGTTCCGGAGCGTCAAGAGTCCGCAGGCGATGTGGAGATCAAAACGACGCAGTATGAGGGACGCCCCCATTATCGAGTCGCGACGCCTGCGGCCACGTATTTTGTTGACGCGAACTCGGGTGGGCTATCACGGATGATTGATTCCGAGGGAAGGGACTGGATTGGTTTCAAACGCGAGCCCTGGGATCAGTATCCCTCATCCGCCGCGTCGGCTTTTCGAGGGATGCCGAATCTGCTCTTTGGCGACAAGGAATCTGGTTTTGGGCATCCGGGATTTGATCGCGGAATGACGGCGCTGACTGGCAGTGTTCAGCTCACCGCCGTGAGTGAATCGGGGAACTGGAAGATTGTCTACGACTTCGACGCGGCAGGTGTGATGATCAATATCAAAACGAAGGTCGATCAACCCTATTGGTTCCTCTATGAGGGCCCGCCGGCAGGACGATTTGCGCCTGAGCGACAGGGTTTCGTTTCTGATCAAGGGGTTTCGGAGCGAGCTTACGACTACGTGAAGGGAGACCGCAAAGGTGGGCGTTGGTCATTTGTCGAGGTCGTCGATCGTGATGCCAATCGTAAGCTCAGGATCGAGCATGTCACGGCAGACCAGGCAGATGATCAGTACTCCCATTTAGGGAATGCTCGCTCGGGGAATGAATCACCGGACGGCATGGTGGTGGTGGGTTTCGGGCGTGGTCTCGAGGGCATCGATCCACAGTTGGTTGGTGATCATCGGTTTCGTGTGGAATTAGTCGAAACGTCTTCGTCGGCGCTGAGCCCGTAAACGGCAGCCATGGGCACCCCGTTTACGATGATCTATCCTGTGTCGCTTGGAGCAGCGGTCAGTGCGGCTCCCGTTTGAGCTAGGTGAACCAGCATTGGAGTGCCAGTTTAAGGTTCTCTGCCCTTTGTCCCATTTTTTGATACTGTGACCAACAACGCCTACGACACGATCATCATCGGCGCCGGGATGAGCGGGCTCGCCGCTGGTATCCGGTTGGCCCATTTTGATCAACGTGTTTGTGTTCTTGAACGACACTACACGATCGGGGGGCTGAATTCCTTTTATCGCCTAGGAGGTCGCGATTACGACGTCGGGCTCCATGCGATGACGAATTTTGCGAGGAAGGGTGACAAACGCGGACCACTAGCGAAATTGATTCGTCAGCTGCGTTTTCGTTGGGACGACTTCAAGCTGGCCGAACAGATTGGGTCCTCCATTCGATTTCCCGGTGTCGCCCTCGATTTCAATAACGATATCGGGCTCCTAGAAAGCGAGATTGAAAAGCAGTTCCCCGACCAGATGGATGGCTTTCGAAGTCTTTGTGAATCGCTTTTGGATTACACCGATATGGATGGTGATGATCCTCGCTTCATGCAGTCGGCAAGATCGGTGATGGCGGAGCACCTGAGCAATCCACTGTTGATTGAAATGTTGTTGTGTCCTTTGATGTGGTACGGAAATGCTCGTCAAGATGACATGGACTTTGGGCAGTTTTGCATCATGTTCCGAGCCTGCTACTTGGAAGGTTTTGGGCGGCCTTTCAAGGGCGTAAGAGTGATCTTGAAGAACCTCCTCAAGAAGTTCAGAGGTCTCGGAGGCGAGCTCAAACTTAGAAGCGGCGTCTCGAAAATCCATGTTGAGGATGGAAAAGCCATCGGTGTCGTGTTGGACAATGGAAAGGAACTCACCGCCAAAAGGATCTTGTCTTCGGCGGGTACCATCGAAACGATGAGACTTTGCGATGATATTACTGAAGTCGACGTTGCCCAAGCGGGGCAATTGTCATTCATTGAATCGATTTCAGTCTTGGATCGTCATCCTGTCGACTTTGGGTTTGATCGCACGATCGTCTTTTACAACGACAGCGAGAAGTTTCACTGGAACCGTCCAGATGATTCGTTGTGCGATGCACGCACGGGTGTGATTTGTTCGCCCAACAACTATCTATACGACTCGAATGAAGGGCAGTTGCCCGATGGGATTATTCGCATCACTACGCTGGCCAATCATGATCGCTGGTGTGACTTGCCCGAGGATCAATACCGCTCGGCCAAGGTCATTCAATACGATGAAGCCGTCGCGTCATCGGTGAGATTCATGCCCGACTTCCGTTCTTACGTAATCGATACTGACGTTTTCACTCCCAAGACGATCCGTCGATTTACCTGGCACGACAACGGAGCGGTCTATGGAGCTCCCAACAAACAGCTCGACGGGACGACTCATTTACCTAATGTTTTTCTTTGCGGAACGGACCAGGGATTTGTGGGTATCGTAGGGGCGATCGTCAGCGGAATCTCGATGGCGAACCGTCATTGTCTACAACCCTGAGTAAGACGTCCAATGTTTAAGAGCCAAAGAATAGAAGAGGTCGAAGTTCGTTCAGGCGGTCTTTCTGATGATTTCGGGAAGTTGATACTTCGGTTGACGATCGCAGGACTCATGCTCTTCCATGGGGTTGCCAAGTTGAAAGGCGGTGTTGGCGGCATCGCCGGCATGCTTGAGAACGAAGGCTTGCCAACGTTTATTGCTTACGGTGTTTACGTCGGTGAGGTTGTCGTGCCCGTGCTCATGATCTTGGGCATCCTAACGCGACTCAGTGCTTTGGTATTCGCGTTCAATATGGTTGTAGCGATCTACCTAGCACACCGTAGCGATGTGCTTGCTCTCGGTGAACACGGCGAATGGGCGATCGAGCTTCAACTGCTTTACTTACTTCCCGCAATCGCGATTGTGTTCCTGGGGCCCGGCCGTTTCGCACTTTGGAAGAGGACGGGGCTTTTCGCATGACGCGTGTAAAAATAGCCGAGAGGACAGTTCCCTTATCCTCCCGGCTACGGAGATTCCATTCCCCCCGTCTGAAATGGTTGTCCTCTACCGACAGACTACGCCCAGTCCCTGGCAAGGAGCCCAGTACCGCCTTAACAATGGGTTAGGAATTCGCTTTCTTGAAGCAAGAACCCGTTGTCTACCGGGCCATAGTATAGGACTCCCGTCACCTAGTTTTTACATCCGCAATTTTTCTGATTTCATTCGATATTTCCACCCATTGTGATAAACCCATCCATCTTTCGATTGCCGCCTAGTTCAGTCTGTGTTTGCAAAGTCGTGGGTTCGGATTCGGTCAAGATCCTGAATAATTTGACCACACAGGCTATCGCCGAACTCAGCGATGGCGAGGCCTGCGAGAGCTTCGTGACGAATGTTCGTGGGAAGACTCTAGGTCATGGTTTTGTATTTCGGGAATCCGCCGAGTGTTTGTGGTTTTTGGGATCGGCGAATCCTGATCCCAATGCAGACACTGGAGCTAGGCAATCAACGAGGCTCGACCAGCAGGTTGAAAAGTACACGATTCGGGAGGATGCGGCCGTCGAAATTTGCGACGGTAAGTACTCCGTGTATGTCGTCCCGCCGGAAGCAAAGGAGGTCTTTCCAGACGCCTTTGGGAATGCTTGGGTTGGGGCTCCGGTCCATGCTGCTGCTTGGTCAGGACTGACGTCCTGGTGTGGTCCCGACACGGGTGTGTTGGTGGTTGCCACGGAGGAAGCCAGCCACTTCGAATCGGTTCTGTCGGATGGCATTGAGTGGAACATCGCCGGCGAGGATGGTTTCCAAAAGCGCCGAATCGCCGAGGGTTTTCCCTGGTATCACCTCGATCTCGATGAGAAGAATCTTCCTCAGGAGATGGGGCGGGATGACGAGGCCATTAGCTTCACCAAGGGGTGCTATTTGGGCCAGGAGATCGTCGCCATCATGGATGCAAGACGGCAGGTTCAGCGTCTTTGGCTGGGTGGCCGAGTGACCGAGGGGAAAGTAGGTCGAGGGGATTTGCTTATCGCTGATGAAGATTCAGAGGGGAAAGCTTCCCCGGTGGTCCGAGTGACCTCAGCTTCGGATGATTTTTTTCGGGGTTTTGTCAGGCGTTCGCACTTTGATGCTGGCTCGAGAGCAAAACTCGTATCCGAGGCTGGCGAGATCCTGGCGCGGGTGGAAATCACCGCGGACGAGTAGAGGCCAGGTTTCCCGGCCTTTACCAAGCTCTCGTAAAGGAAGGTAGAGTAAAGCGGGTCAAGATTGACGGGATCTACGATTGAGCTGCAGGCCAGGCCGGCTGAAATCGTCGATCAAGGACGCCGAACTGGGAAAATAGGGGCTACTCGTCACTCGCGAAAACCTAGATTTCTATTGGAAACAGCGAAAGATCTCTGGGGCTGAGTCCATCAGAAGTTATAGGCCCAGCCAGCGTGGTTCCGGTCTCCCAGGGACTTCGGGGCGAAGCGTTTTTGCCCTATTCCACTACAATGGCGGTCGGAGACCACCCCTCCTGACGCCTATTGATTCACCAACGCATTCGCAGCACTTAGCAAGCTCCATGAGTTCGTCCGACCAACCAAGCGTCTTTGAGTCCCTGGTCTCGTTTGAGGACGTGGCGGACGACGAGTCCACACAGACATTCGCATCATTGATTGATCGAGTTCGCACTGGTGATGAACAGGCTATTGGCGAAATCTGGTCACAGTATTTCGAACGGTTGGTTCGCATCGCGGCGGGACGTCTTCCTCAGCGAATGAAGCGGGCCGGTGATGAAGAGGATGTCGCCTTGTCAGCTTTCCATAGCTTCATTGCCGGAGTCCGTCGGGACCAATACCCCGATCTATCAACTGAGGGCAATCTCTGGGGATTGTTGATCACGTTAACCACTCGTAAGGCACATGCTCACATGAGGCACAATCAGCGTCAGAAGCGTGGAGGGGGCGGCGTGCGTGGCGAGAGCGTTTTCGTGGGATCGCAGGGCGATCTGATCGCGGGGGGATTAGCTGGCGTCGCAGGTGATCGAATTCAAGCGGAGCTTGGTGACGCCTGCGAGGAACTTCTCGATGGACTTGGCGATGAGCAGCTGCAGCAGATCGCTGTCATGCGAATGGACGGTTTTCTGGTTGATGAAATCGCTGAGCGTTTGGAACTAAGCAAGCGAGCGGTTGAACGACGTTTGCAATTGATTAGGCAGAAGTGGAGCGAAGAGGCAAGCGAATGAAATCCGCCATCGAACTTTCGGCAAGTGAATTGGCAAGGCTGGATGGTGTTTGTCTAGCGTTCGAGAAGCGTTTGCGAAGCGGCAAAACGCCGAGCATTGAACGATGGGTCAAGCAGTTCGGCGGATCTCACCAGTCTTGGCTTGCTGAAGAACTGTTGGCGATTTCCGAGGAGCTATCTGCTGTTCCACGGATGCCCGCGGGGAGCCGAGAGAGTGATTTGCCAAGCTTTCCGGAACAAAGCACTCCGGAGCAAAACACTCCGGAACAAAGCACTCCGGCACGATCGCTTGAAGCTACCGTCGCCGAAGCGGCGTCATCAGCTAATCAAGTTTCCGCTTTTCAATCGGCGGATAACGCGACGAAACGATCACAGACTGACTCATCGATTGCCAGTGATTCACCGCCAACCTTGGAAGTTGAAACACTCGAGGGGCAATCGATGGGGCCTTACAAGGTTGTCGACCGCATCGGTCGTGGAGGCATGGGGGTTGTCTATCGAGCTGAGGACACGCGACTCAGTCGAGTCGTTGCGATCAAAACACTCTTGCCCCGATTGGCTGATCGAGAGCCACTTCGCCAAAGGTTCTTACGCGAAACGCAAACCGTCGCCGCGATTCGGCATCCCAACATCGTTGAGATTCATGATTGTGGTACCCACGAGGGGTTACCCTATGCGGTCATGGAATACCTGTCGGGGCCGGCATTGGATGAGGTACTCGCGAGCGCCGAGACGATGTCACCTGAAGAAGTGCTTGAAATTG
>JBCCKZ010000060.1:0-14776 GCA_039027135.1 Planctomycetota bacterium | reverse complement strand
TTGCCCGGCCGCTGCATTCGCTCCGCTCCTATCCGCGCCACGGCTCACTTGGCAGCGAGCTTTTTTCTCGGCACCAACCGTCCGTGCCCGAGCTCGCCGACGAACTTGCCTCCTGAGACCATGAGCTTGCCTCGCACCCATACACGTTCCGCAAGACCCTGTACCTCGACACCCTCGAACGCGTCATAGTCCGTGTTCATGATGTGGCTTCCGGCGGAAAGCGTTTCGCGATGATCGGGATCCCAGACAACCACATCAGCATCACCGCCGACAACCACGTCACCTTTACTCGGGTGCATTCCAAAGATCTTTGCCGCATTCGTTGAGGCAAGCTCAACAAATCGCTTCGGCTCAATCCGCCCGGTGACGACACCCTCGGTGTAAAGCAATCTCACTCGGTGTTCGATCGAGGGAATCCCGTTAGGAATGAGCGTGAAGTTGCCCTCGGGAGGCTGCCCCATTTTCTTCTGATCCTCGAAATCGAATGGAGCATGGTCAGTCGCCACGGTTGCGATCGTCCCGTCAGCTACAGACGCCCATAATGCGGCTTGATGTTCAGCCGAACGAATCGGCGGACTCATGACGTACTTCGCACCCTCAAAATCTGGCTGTTCTGCGGCCGTTGAATCGAGCGTCAAATAGGGGATCACTGTCTCGATATCCACAGCGACACCGCGATCTTGAAACGACTTGGCCGTTTCCACGGCATCACGACATGATGTATGAACGATGTATCCGGTCGCACCAGTCATCTCGAGGAAGGTGCAAAAGTGATGCACACCCTCGGTTTCCACGCGAACCGGACGAGAGGGTTCGTGATACTCAGGACCTACTCTTCCATCGGCGATAAGCTGAGCTTGTAAACTCGCCACTAGCTCAGCGTTTTCGCAGTGAGCCGTCACCACCAAACCATTTTCTTTGGCAAGCTGGCAAACTTCATAGAGGCCTGAATCCTCCAAAGCAAAAGCTCCCTTGTAGGCCAAGAACACCTTCAATGAGGTGATGCCCTCATCGACGATCCGAAGCAGCTTTTCCCGAGTTGACTCATCAAATCGGCTAACGCCCATGTGAAATGAAAAATCGCATGCACTGAGACCCTCAGCCTTACCTCGCCAAAGCTCGAATGCTTCCCACGGGTCATCATCCTGTGATGGACAACACATTTCGATAATGGTCGTCGTTCCACCAACCAGTGCCGCGCGTGAACCCGAATCGTAGTCGTCTTTAGCGTAGGTTCCCATAAAGGGCAGATAGATATGCACGTGGGGATCGATGAAACCCGGCATCACCCATTTGCCCGAAGCATCGATCACCTCGTCCGCATCAATGTCAATCGATGAATCGATCTGTGAGACTTGCTCTCCGTCAATCAAGACATCCACAATCTCATCACGATCCGCCGTAATCAGACGTCCACCTCGGATAAGCGTTTTCATTAGTTGCCTGCTAAATCATCGGACTGTTGAACAAACTCATCGGCACTCCAGTTCTCATCGCGAACGACGCCCTCTCTTTTCTGCCTAAGCTTTTCCTTGGTCGCCGCACGTGCGGCAGTTTGCCGTTCAACGAGATCAGCGTGCGTCGTAAAGTAAGGCAAGGCCGAACCTTTGAAGTCATCGATCGTCTCAAAGCCATGCTTCCCCATAAACTCGAGCAACTCTTCGGACATCTTCTGAACCATCTTGTAGCCATACTTCATCACCCCCGTACAAACTTGCACTGTGTCAGCACCCAACAAGATGAACTCCGCAGCGTCGTAGCCGGTTTCAATGCCTCCGATGCCTGAAAGCGATGCCGTCGGATACTTCTCTTTGATCAACATTGCAATCTCCATCGTCATTCGAAGCGCAATCGGCTTAACCGCCTTGCATGAATAACCACCAGGCGTCGTGTAACCTTCTACTGTGGGCATCGGGCGGAGTGTATCCAAATCAACACCGATGACGCTGCGGATCGTATTGATAGCCGAAATTCCAGACATACCGTTGTCGAGAGCAGCCGTGGACGGATCCTCGATGTGGGTAACATTGGGTGTCATCTTGGCCCAAACTGGTTTGGTCGCAGCTTCAGAGACCCAGCCACACACTTCAGCGAGTACGTCGTAGTCCTGCCCCATCGCCGCGCCCATCTTTCGCTCAGGTAACCCATGTGGGCAAGAAAAATTGCACTCGAACATATCAACGCCAGCTTCTTCACAGCGTTGAACGATCTCGAACCATGCATCCCGGTTGTACTCTTCCATGATCGACGCAATCAGCACATGATCTGGAAACTTGTCTTTAATCTCACGGAACTCATCGAGCCACTGATCGAAAGGCATCGTTGAAATGAGCTCGATGTTCTCCCAGCCATAGGGATCACCCGTGCTGTCTTTCAAACGACCATAACGCGGCGCAACATTGACCACTTTAGACGCATCAAGAGAAACCGTCTTTGCCGAAGACGCCCCCCAACCATCGGCAAAGCTTCGACAGATCACTCGCGCGTTGGTTCCTGGAGGTCCCGATCCGATGACGAACGGATTGGGAAATTTGATTCCGTTGACGGTGGTTTCAAGCGTTGGCATGGGTGGATCTGCAATGGCGAGAAGTTGAAGTCTTTAGTCTATTTGTTGTTTTCATGTGAGCCGTAGGCCGGATGCAGCGTAGGCACCTGGCGGACAAGCCACTGAGTATCCGACGGCGGGGTGCTGTCGAGTTCGTGGCTGCCCGGCCCCTTCATTCGCTGCGTTCATATTCGGGTCACGGCTCACTAGTCGGATCCTATTCATCATCGTTCCTCTTCGTATCGGACTCTGTCAAATCGGTGATGACTAAACCACGTTGCTCGGGCGTAGCCTGTAAAAGATTATCGAGTGCAATTCCAAGGATAGCAGCCACGGCCATACCTGTTTGTCCAACCGCCGCGATGACGTCCCCCCATCCGGGTCCGAGGGCTTCTTTTACGGACTCAGCTACGCCGGGGCTCTTGAAGTAGTGCTGAACGCTGATTCCCATGAACAATGAAAATCCGCCAACGAATAGATTGCGATCGACTGACAGATCCGCTCTGGCAAACTGCTTGATGCCCACCGCAGAGATCAGACCGAATAACGCACAATAAAGACCACCGACGACCGGCTGAGGAATCGCCGCCGCCAAGGCACCAAATTTCCCAAACACCCCTAGCAAGATCAAAATGACCGAGGCGATTTGGACGACCGATCGCGACCCCACCTTGGTCAGTCCGATCAGGCCGACGTTCTCGCTGTAGGAAGTTGAACTGAAGCCACCGAAAACGCCCGTCAGAGCACAGCCGATTCCCTCGCAACCTATGCCACGAGATATTTCTTTTTCGGTTGGGTCACCACCGCCAGCCATTTGCTTGCAAGCGTGATAGTCACCAAAACTCTCAATCATCGAGGCGAGGTAACCCGCGACCACGGCCACAATAAAACTGAACTTGAATTGCGGCGTACCCCAAGGAAACAACATATCGACACCGCGGATCCAAGCCGCTTGTTCGAACGCGCTCAAATCCGTTCGAGCCGGATGGTCCGGGCCAAAGAACCCGGTGATTGTTCCCACGGCGCAAACACCTACGGCAGTCAGAATCGCGAGCAACATCGGAAACAATCGAAGGATCACTCCTTTCGAAGACAACACGAACGTGAACAACACAATCAACATCATCGTCAAAATGGAGATCGGCCAATGGCTTGCCGCGATGGGAGCTCCTGCTTCGTAGAGCGCCAATCCAATCAACATGATCACCGGTCCAACGACGACGGGTGAAAGCACTCGACGCACCCAACCCATGGCACCGCTAAAGCCCACAATAATCTCAAGAAGGGCACCTGTCATGACGGCCCCAGCAATGTAGGGCATCGCAGCTCCGGCGCTCACTGATTCGTCACCCTCGGGATGGATCTCGCCAATGATGATAAAGAATGCCGCAAGGAATGAAAAACTAACGCCTTGGATAATCGGCAAACGCGAACCAAGCGTCGATTGAATCAACGTGGCAACACCACTGCACAGCATCACGCTGCTGATCAACACAGCAATCTGAGCCGTGTCCATTCCCATCGCGGGCCCCAGGATCAACGGTACGGCAACCGTCGAACCGAACATGGTCAACACATGTTGTAGCGCTAGCACGATCGACCGCAATATTGGCGGACGATCATCTAAACCATAGATGACGCCCGAGGGTGAGTTGGGTGGAGTCATGTGGGATCTGATTGATTGTTTTTTTGGATTCTACTCGGGGTGAGCCGTGGGCCGGATGCGGCGCAGCCGCGGAGGCACCGGGCAAACTAGATCACAAAGAAGGTAGCGGGCGTTTGGTTTGCACCGAGTAGTGTAGGTGCTGACTTTGGCCCGGCCCCTCCACTCGCTACGCTCGTATCCGGGTCACGGCTCACTTCGCCTTTCCCGACCGTTTAAGCGTCTGGTGAAGCTCAATGCAAAATCACAACGCGGTGATCGCGTCGTAGGTCTCGGGTCGACGATCCCTGAAGAACTGCCAAGTGTTACGGACTTCACGAATCATGTCGAAGTCCATGTCCGCGATGACGATGTCATCTTCGGTCCGCTTATCGCTTTGAGCGATAAACTGACCACGCGGATCACAGAAATAGCTTTGGCCGTAAAATTCACCGATGTTCCAAGGTGACTCGTTACCTGGTCGATTGATCGCCCCAACAAAATACTGATTTGCGACCGCGTGAGCTGGCTGCTCAAGCTTCCAAAGGTATTCGCTCAGTCCGGCAACCGTTGCCGACGGATTGAAGACGATCTCTGCGCCACCCAGTCCAAGACAACGAGCACCATCGGGGAAGTGTCGGTCATAACAAATGTAGACACCGACTTTACCGACAGAAGTATCAAAGATTGGATACCCAAGATTGCCGGGCTTGAAATAGAACTTCTCCCAAAAGCCTGGATTGCAGTGTGGAATATGAATCTTGCGGAACTTGCCGAGATAACTTCCGTCTGAATCGATCACAGCAGCCGTGTTGTAGTACACGCCCGTGATGTCTTCCTCATAGATCGGCACCACCATCACCATGCTGTGCTTCTTTGCGAGCTCCATCATCAACTTCGTTGTCGGCCCATCCGGAATCCGTTCAACGAGCGTGTACCACTTCGTATCCTGCTCGGCACAAAAATACGGGCCATAGAAAAGTTCTTGAAGACAACAAACCTGGGCACCCTGGTCAGCGGCTTTGGCGATCATGTCGACATGCTTGTCGATCATCGATTGCTTGATTTGCTCCACCGGCGCGGTGCCGGGTTCGCTCAAAGTGGCTTGGATGAGTGCGCCTCGGACCATTCGTGGCATCGACGAGTTCCCTTTGTACGATACATTCGCGAGTTAACAATTTTTAAGATTTCTTCATATTAGCGTACACGAGGTGAGACGATGGGTTTGGACAACAGCACTGTCGACGTCTTGATCGATGGACAGTGGCGGACAAGCGGCGATTGTTCGACAACAACGGCAGTTCATAATCCATCGACAGCAGAAACGATCGCCGCTGTTCCGGTGGGTTGCGAAGCGGATGTGGATGCCGCGGTTGCCGCCGCGAAGGCAGCGTTACCCTCATGGTCGGAAATGCCTGTGGTCGAGCGAGCGCGTGTGATGTTCGCCTTTCGCGAGAAGATCGCGAATCACTTTGATGAACTGGCTCGATTGGTAACACGTGAGCACGGGAAGACGTATGCCGAAGCCAAAGCCGAGGTTCAACGCGGACTGGAAATGGTTGAGTTTGCCGCCAGTGTCCCCGCAATGCTGGGGGGACAGACCTTTCCACAGATTGCCAACTCCGTTGACGGCGAAACGAATCGCCACCCGATCGGTGTTTGCGTCGGCATCACGCCCTACAATTTCCCCAACCTGGTGCCGTTGTGGATGTTCCCCATCGCAATCACTTGCGGAAACACGTTCATTCTCAAGCCCAGCGAAAAGGTTCCCCTGTCAGCGATTCGGTTAGCCGAATTACTTCAGGAATCGGGTCTTCCGCAAGGAGTGATGAACGTTGTGCACGGCGGCAAAGACATCGTCGAAGCACTGATCACCCATGATGATGTCAACGCCATCTCATTTGTCGGCTCCACAGCAATCGCTAAGTACGTTTACACGAACGGATGTGCGCACGGCAAACGAGTCCAAGCGGCCGGTGGCGCGAAGAATCACCTGATCGTGATGCCGGACGCGAACCTGGAGCAGAGCGTGGCGGCTTTAGCGGCATCTGCCTTCGGATGCGCGGGACAACGCTGCATGGCCGGAAGCGTTGCCGTTGCTGTGGGCTCGATGGGAGACCGCCTAGTTGATGGACTGGCGGACTACACCGACAAGATGAAAGTCGTTCCCAGTGAGGGCAACGACGACGCCGACATGGGACCGGTCATCAATGCTCCTCACCGAGACCGCGTTGCCGGCTATCTTGATTCCGCCGAAAGCACCGGAGCAACGGTTGTGGTCGATGGCCGAAAGTCGGTCGATGAGAATTCTTTTCTGATTGGTCCCAGCGTCGTCGACAAGGTGACCACCGAGATGCCACTTTGGAAAGAAGAAGTCTTTGGACCTTTGCTGTCAGTCGTTCGCGCGGCAACGCTTGATGAAGCGATCGAGATCGGCAAGTCATGCCAGTACGGCAACGGTGCCTCGATCTTCACCAGTTCCGGTTACGCGGCGCGAAAGTTCAAACGACACTTCAATGCTGGAATGATCGGCATCAACGTGGGCGTCCCAGCGCCGATGGCTTGGTTACCATTCACTGGTTGGAACCAATCCTTCTTTGGCGACCTGCACATTCAGGGCACTGAGGGCGTGCAATTCTACACACAGCAAAAGATGACGCTGACCCGTTGGTTCGAATCCGCCGACGAATCTCACCACGATCCAGTTTGGAAGAGTTCCTAGTGCGAGTTGCCTTGCTCGAAGGTTCGGTACAACTGAGGTGACAAGAAGATAAGCGGCAGGAATATGCCAACACGGAGCTCTTCATATCATAGATTTTCTCGTCGTGGGTGAAGTAGTGTCGCTGCCTTCAGCTATTGTCAGATGAAGTGACGTGGTATCGGTGCGACGTCTTGGCATTAGCAGGAGTATGTTCACCATTGAAAGTTGAGAGAAGCCGAATATGACTCGCGGTACGGTTCAAAAGATCGCTGTTGCAGTGGCTTGGGTTCTTTGTCTCGTGTTAATGTCCATGGGTCGCCCGGAATTAGCGCAGTTTATTGGTGGGACCATTGCATCTACCTTGGTCACGGTCTTCTGGTATTGGAGTGAAGGGGAACGCTGGAAGCTTCTTCGAAGGCCGTTCTTCATCACGATGTTCACAATCACCGCCACTGGAATGCTTGCAGCTTTTCAATGGGGCTTTATAGAGAGGCCAAGTTCATTCCTTGCCTACCTCTTGTTTGATTGTTGTGTCGCGTCGACGGCATCAGTTGGCTTTTCACTTCTATTTCGGCCTCGACTTACTTCAAAAATTAGCTCATCGACTCAACGAAACGCATCTCAGAAGACCTTTGGAATTAATGACATCATCGTCCTAACGACGCTCTTTGCGGCAAGCTTCTACTCCTATCGATATGCTTCTGCGACTGTCCCCAATCTCTCCGAGATCCAACCTTTGTTCTGTGTTTTGATTCCGACTCAATCCATTTTAGGCATCGTCTGCTTAAGGTGGATGCTTCGTCGATCACGGAGGACTCTTATAACGACATGGCCGATCTACCTAACTCTAATGACACTCTCTAGTGGAATTGTGCTAGTCCTTTTTGCTCTTTTGCAGGAAGAAACGGCTGGGGAAGATGTGGTCAGCGTATTTTTATTCGCAGGCTTGAGGGCGATTTGCTGTTTTCTTGTTCTGGGTATCCTCTCACTGCAATCGATTCGATTCACGGGACAAGAATCAAGACGAACGCATCGCAAGAAACTAACCAAGCTAGGAACTTGGTGCTGGAGAATAGTCGGCTTCGCAGGTTTGTTGGCATTACTTGTCTACAATTCGCTTGCGGCGAACACAACAGTCGAAAGTTCGGCGTACTTGGCTGAGGATCTCAGTCAGCGAGGCTGGCCATGGGTGCACTCAATAGAATCGAAGCCTCGGTTCAGCCAGCAAGCAATATCTTCGCTGGTATCGGAGTCAAATTTTCTTGTCTTGAATTTGATCGTTGCTGCACTTCTGGCTGGCGTCGTCTTCTGGTTATTCAAACGCTGGTGGGCCAATCTTCGAAATGTACTCATGCGGATCTTTGTCGGCCGGAGGATATCAGCTATTTCTCTTCGTCGTGTCTTCAGCCTTATGGTCCCGACGTTGATAGCCCCATGCCTTGTCATTTGCGGGCTAATTTACGCGGGGAAGAGGATCCGTGATAAGCACAATGTCCTAACGCCATTTGGCGACTATGACAGGTGGGTGATCGCAAACCGAGCCAACCTGAGTGCCTCTGCCATTGGAGGAAAGCCTGCTCCACTGGCTCCCATACCAGCATGGCTATGCCAAGCCTCGTGCAAAGTGCTCAACTTAGATCCGCCAAGGTATCACCCTTCGATCACTTTTGGAAACCGTCTTCCTTACGTTGGGCCCAAACGGAATCCTCCGTTGTCCGATCGAGAGGTCGATATCTTCAATCGCCTATCCTCAAGAGCAAGCAATATTGGTTGGCTTAGAGATATAGAGATTTTTGACGATAGCCTAAAAGTCGAGCGTTCGACTCTCGATTCTTGGATCGACATGCCGACGCTTCGAAAATTTGTTTACCCCGGACCGATCGATCAAACCTCGCTCAACAAACTGCTTTCGCGTCCCACGATGGAAACTCTCGACATAGCGTTGCAAGAAGGCGTCACTTTCCCCGTTTCGAATTCGAAAGTGAGTTCGTTAACGGTGAAGGGAGTTCAATCAAATCTAGATTTGGTCAGTCTGGATCGGCTTGCGATTTTAAACATCGAAAGTCAGCAATCGCTGGCAAGCATCCGCATCGAAAATCTTCCAAAACTCAGCCGAGCTAAAGTCAGTTGTGAGTGTCAAGACCTGCAGCTTCATAGTCTACCGAGACTTGAGTCAATCTCACTCGGCAAACCCGAGGAATCATTTCTCTTCGTTGAAGGACAACTCGGCGATATGAGTGTTAAAACCTCGACATCTGATGCCAAGCTTGGAACTCCGGTGCTCGAATGGGTTCCAGCGGAAAACGCCTCTTCAATATCAACCGCTTCCTTCATAGGTCGTCGAATCAATGCAAAAGACATTACACAACTGTTGGATCTTGACGGTCTGAATGATCTGTTTTTAGGTGATTGCGAGTTCTCTCCCGACGCAATGGTTCCCGTTTCTAATCACGGTCGAGATCTATCTTTCCACTACCTCAACTTGAGGGGTTCACCGCTCTCAAACGAAGATCTCTCCTTCTGGCTCGAAATTTGTCCGGAATTGGTGCGGTTTGGCGCGACTGGCGAGCCAGAGGTCGAATTGGATCTACGCCCCTGTCCCAAGCTAATTGAAGTCGACCTGTTCGATATTGAATCAATGATTAGCTACGAGGACTCCGGCATTATTCCCGCCGCGATCCGGATACACCCAAACCCAAAAGACGGTTCTCTCCGAGTCGCTCCTTTTCATCGACAGGACTACTTATTCGGTGATCAGATGTTTGACAGAGAACAGGTAGCGAGGATGCTCAGCGGCCCCAAAACCATGAACCCGATTACCGGAAAGTCTTCCATTGGGTACTGGGGGACAGAGTTAGACGAAGAAGTGTGGTTGGGTTTAGACATGAACAATCTCGATCAACTTCAACTGTTCAACGTCTTCCCAAGTCGTGAACTCGTTCAGTCTTGGAAGTATGACATCAGTGACTACGGTCCACACTGCAAGATCTGCATTCATGCTAACGATCGGGAGGTTCCAGCCGGTTTGATTCAGGACCTTGTGAGTGTTTTCGGACGTAACGTCGCATTGGATTTGCGAATAAAAGACGGCGCGGTATTGACCAATGCGATGCTGCAACTTGATGGTCGAGTGGTTACAGAATCACTGATCGATGAGTGTGCTTTGCTCACTGAGCGAAGGAGCCTCAGCCTAGCCGGCAGTGAGCTGACTGACGCCTTGGCGGCTGATGTTTTGAAATACATCAACCCGAGTACGATTATTCGATTGCACGACGAAGGTATTCCCAGGCCATTCAAGGAGGCCGCCGCTCGAGGCACGCTAAGGATCCAGGATGAATTTGGCTCGACGACCATGGATGAAGTCAGTTCTTCTGGTTTATCATTTGCTATGCCGAGCGGACAATAGTCTGTCAGTCAATCCAATTTCTCGTCACAGCCTTGCCTTGTTTCGTCCCGCTCTCTCCAAGATGCTTCCCTATGCCCCGGGTGAACAGCCCGAGCCGGGTGTTGTGGTAAAGCTCAATACCAACGAAAACCCTTTCCCACCTCCAAAGGCGGTCGTCGAGGCGATTCGCGAGGCCGCAACCGGTCCGCTGAATCGGTACCCAGACCCCATGGCAACGGTATTTCGCGAAGCGGCCGCCGAAGCCCTGAACCTTCCCAGCCGCGATTGGATCCTAGCGGGCAACGGCAGCGATGAAATCCTGACGATGCTTGTGCGTGGCCTCGTTGGCGAGGAACAGTCGCTGCGACTGCCTTACCCGTCTTACATCCTCTATCGAACGCTTGCCGACATCCAAGGAGCTCGCTGGGAACAAACGTCATTCAATCCCGACTGGTCGCTTCCGGCGGCCTTTGGCCAGGGCCATGAAGATTTGCGTCTGGTGCTTTTGCCCAATCCTAACAGCCCCTCGGGAACCTTCGTTCCTCGCGAGGACGTCGCCGCGATTGCCAGTGCTCTGCCCTGCCCTCTCGTAGTTGATGAGGCCTATGTTGACTTCGCCGAAGATGATTGCGTTGACTTGGTTCGTGAATCGGAATCGGTGATGGTCACTCGAACGCTTAGTAAGTCATACGGGTTGGCGGGCATTCGTTTTGGCTACCTAGTGGCGCAGCCCCAAATCGTCAGCGAGCTGGCGAAGATCAAAGACAGCTACAACTGTGACGGACTTTCGATTGCCGCTGCCACCGCTGCAATGAAATGCCGAGATTGGCTCGCCGAAACCATTCAAGCCATGAATGCAACTCGCGAGCGAATGCACGAGCGATTGGCTTTGATGGGGTTCGACGTGATACCATCGAACGCCAACTTTCTGTGGTGCACTCATGAGGACGGCCGCCATCAAGATCGTTACGAATATCTCAAAGCGAATAATTTCCTGATTCGGTACATGAATTTTCCGGAGTGGGGAGACGGAATTCGGATCAGCGTGGGAACGGACGATCAAATCGATACGTGCCTATCCCTCCTGGAGCGATTTGAGTGAGTCGAACCGCGAAAATTCATCGCCAAACTGGCGAAACCGATATCAAACTGAGCCTCGACCTCGATGGAAATGGCGGCGGCTTAAGGTCCAGCGGTGTTGGTTTCCTTGATCACATGCTGGACCTGTTAGCCAAGCACGCTCTCATTGATTTGGAAATCGATGCCAAAGGCGATCTGCATGTCGATGATCACCACACGACCGAAGACATCGGTATCGCCCTGGGTTCAGCCGTTCATGAGGCGCTTGGCGATCGACGGGGCATCCTGCGCTATGGGCACTTCACTCTTCCCATGGATGAGTGCCTCGTAACATCGGCCGTCGATCTCGGTGGTCGCTACGCGTTTGAATACCACGCGCCGATTGGCCCCAGCAAGATCGGGACTTTTGACAGCGAGATGATCGAGCATTTTTGGCAATCGTTCGCGGCGAACGCCCACGCGAATGTTCACGTGGTGCTTCACCACGGCAAGAACGCGCATCACATTGCTGAGTGCGTTTTCAAGAGCCTTGCAAGGTCGATTCGGATGGCGGCATCAACCGATCTGCGAAGTGATTCGATTCCAAGCACCAAAGGCGTGCTGTGAGTACGGCCGTTGACGATGACACCGAACCACAGGTGTTTCAATTAGATCGTCCCGTTGTGCTCGCCTATCGATTTGTTCAGGCGGGAATTTTGCTGTCGTTGATCTGGAAGTGGTCGTTCTTTCGGTTCCTGATCACCGTCTACGGTGGTATCCCAATCGATGACCAGTTCTTTCCGGGTTTACTGCGTCATCCCATGACCATGATCGGTGCTCTATTCTCGGTGGTTGCCGTGAGCGTCTTGAGCCTGCTCACGGGAAATGTGACACGGATGCGAATCTATGCCGTGGTATCGCTCATTGGCTTGGCTGTGTTGCTGCTCCACCAAGGCACCTACAACGACGCGACATTCACCACCAGTTTCTGGGCGGCACTTTGGAATGCTTGGTTCGTTACCAGGCTACGATCGGATAATGGCGAGGTGCTACTAAAGAAAGCGTCGTTTCTATCTCGGATTATCATTTCGATGATCCTGCTAGGTGGTGCTGCTGGGAAGTGGACCGCCGAGTATTGGTCCGGCGAAGTGCTTTATGACATCTATTTTATCGACCGTGACTTCTGGACCTTCAGTTGGCTTCGAGAGAGATACGATGCAGAGACGCTGAAAGTCTATGCAAAGTACTACAGCCAATTGGTCGTTGTCACCGAGACGCTGGCGGGCCTTTTTCTTTGGTTGGTTCCACCGCGATATTTTTCCGTGCTCAGTCTCGGACTACTCGGTGGCATCGTTGTGCTTAGCAACGACCTGCTAATGTCCGTCATGTGCGCCCTCTTTGGACTAGCCCTAGTCAGCTTTTTTGAGGCTTACCGAGATAAGTATAGCCGCGAAGTGATCGCTCAAACGTCTGCTTGATCTCTAACGCCGATTTTGCATCAATGCGATTTCCGGCTAACGCCTCGTTGACGCTGGTTTGGATCCCCTCAAGCAAACACGTATCGTCGTACTGTACATAGCCTAAAACCTCTGAGACGGTGTCGCCGTGAACAACCGATCGAATATTTGGCTTACCATCAATCACATCAACGTGAACTGCGTGCGTATCGCCAAATAGATTGTGCAAGTCGCCCAGGATTTCTTGATAAGCCCCCACCAGAAAAATGCCCAACCGATAGGGTTCGCCGGCATTCAACGTGTGTAGTTTTAGGGATTGATGGATCTCACCCTGACAGGCAAACGAATCCAGCTTTCCATCGCTGTCGCAGGTGATGTCGGCAATGACCGCATTCCTCGTAGGCTCTTCATCGAGTCTTTCAATGGGCATCACCGGAAAGCGTTGTTCGATCGCCCACGCGTCCGGCAAGGATTGAAAAATCGAAAAGTTCATGAAGTAGGTGTCGGACAATAATTGGTCCAGCTCGTTGAGCTCTGGCGAGCGAATGTCTGAGGCATTGACTAGATCACGAACGCGGTGGCAGATCGTAAAGTAGATTGTCTCGGCAGCAACGCGTTGTTCGAGCGACAGGTATCCGCCCGAAAAAAGGTTCATTGAAAGATCGAGTGCATTCTGCGCGTCATGGAAACTCTCAAGGGCGTTCGAAATCTTCAGATCTCGATAGGTCTCGCAAAGCATCCAAACCGGTTGCTCGAGCGGTTGTTCGAAGTGTGAATCAGTGGCTTCTTTGCCTTCGCGGATCGAACTCGACCACAAGGGCAGGACTTTCGCATTCGTTCTATCGACCCCCTGGCCGCCCACGCCCAGAGTCTCGACAACGAGAATACTATGATGCGCGGCGATCGCACGTCCACTTTCAGAAATCAAACAGGGTGGCTCCACTTCTGCCTGCTGACATACCGTCTGAACATGAAAGACGACATCATTGGCGTACTCTTGGATTGTATAGTTCAAGCTTGATGGATTGTCAGTCATCGTGCCGTCGTAATCGACGCCAAGACCGCCTCCCACGTCCAAGTAACCCATCGCGGCACCGCGTCTGCGAAGATCCACATAGATACGTGCCGCCTCTAAGATAGCTGTCTTCAATCGGCGTATATCTCCTATTTGGCTTCCGACATGAAAATGCAATAGTTGGAAACAGTCCTCCATTCCACTAGACTTGAGCAGATCAAGCGCATCCAAGATCTCGCCCACGGTAAGACCAAACTTGCTGCGATATCCACCACTTGCTTGCCAACGTCCAGTGCCCCTTGTGGCTAACTTCACCCGCATACCAAGTGTCGGGCGAACACCGAGATCGGCTGCCACATGAAGCAACTCGTCTAGCTCAGAACGTTTCTCAATAACGGGAATGATGGTCCGCTTTAGCTTCGCTGCCATCATCGCCAAACGAAGGTACTCATGGTCTTTGAAGCCGTTACATACCACCGGCATGGTTGGCGGACTCATGGCGATGGCGGCGAGCAACTCGGGCTTGCTACCGGCTTCAATTCCAAAACCATGTTCATCACCGGCGTCAACGATCTGCTGTACCACTTCGCGTTGCTGATTGACCTTGATCGGATAGACGCAGCGATACGACGCGGGGTACTCATGCTCTTCAATCGCATGACGAAAGCTTGTGTGGACTCTCTTGATACGGTCTCGCAGAATATCGTTGAAACGCAAGAGAACCGGTAACTCGAGCCCCTGTTTACCCAGCTCGTCGACAAGACCTCGCAGGTCGATTGCCTGAACACCATCGCCGAATGGCTGAACCTGTACCGAACCGGTTGGATTGATGCCAAAGTAGCCTTCACCCCAACGGTTGATTCCGTAAAGACTAGCCGAGTCAACAACGCTCCATTGGATATCTGCCATTGCTTTTAGTTCCGATGCGATCTTGTAACTCCCATTCTCTTTTCGTGGTCAACAGCGGGCGTT
>JBCCKZ010000059.1:0-14887 GCA_039027135.1 Planctomycetota bacterium | reverse complement strand
GTTACCACAAATCGTAGTGGTGGCTTCCAGCCGCCAACCCAGAGACCGTAGTGGTGGCTTCCAGCCGCCAATCCAGAGATCGTAGCGGTGGCTTCCAGCCGCCAATCCAGAGATCGTAGCGGTGGCTTCCAGCCGCCAATCCAGAGACCGTAGTGGTGGCTTCCAGCCGCCAACCCAGAGATCGTGGTGGTGGCTTCCAGCCGCCAGCACAGGCGTTCCCGCTTACGAAAAACACAAACCATCGCCACTAAGCATCCCCTGACCAAGACAGGGCCTTTCCTAATCAGCTAACGTGCGTCGACGAACGACTTCAGGATCAAAGCCGCTATACAAAGGAACAAAGTAGTTCCCATTGTTTCCTGTGGGTCGTCGTGGAAAGAATTCATTGGGGAATCTTTTGAACAACTTTCCCTTGCGAATTTCGTGAATACCTTCGCGATGCACACGCCCCATAAAGTTAGTCCCAACGTAACTCACGTGTGAATCTTCATTGATCAAATCGGGATTCTGTTCGTCAGTGGGACCAGCGAAATTCACATAGCCGCCCAGAACTTCCATCATCGCTCCACGCTTGGCATGAAAGGCTGTCCCATCCGACTCGGTCTTGAAACCCATGCACCACAAAGTGCCACCATTAGCGACCCAATTGGTGTGCGACTGAGATTCTTCGTTGATGCTTCGCGCGTAGATGGTTGCGTTTGGTGGACAAAATTCATCTGCATGTCCCGCGGCCAGAACAGCGATGTTTGACAAATGAGCCGTCACGGGCTCCTCGGTGGTCACCCGCAAAGAGATACCACTATTTCGCACATAGAGCTTCCTGGGTTTCTTCAATTCAACCACCATCTTTCGCCCCGCGCCTTCGATGGATAGCGGAGTCACATCGATCTGATCGATTACGACCCCACCACGAATCCAAGAGTTCGATTTCATGAAGTCCAGCTGCTTCACGCTAGCTGGTATCACCAAAGGTCTATCAGGCGGCGTGTAATACCGACGAGGGAAATAGACACCGGCTTTGCCAGAACGCAGTGCTTTAGAGATTCTCTCAAAATCGCTTCCACCATCGAAATCCTCTGGACAGGTCCAATCACTCATACTCGATAAGCGACGGATGACCGGAGGATCTTCAATCGGCAAACCAAGTGACCGATCCGGCGAGCCTTTTTCCGATCGGAAGACGCGACCGGAGTGCCACTCCTTGACCCGATCACCCTCGACATTACTGACCGCCTTCGAGAATCCTTCAGAAGCGATATTTCGGAGATAGAGCTGCTGTTGTCCGGGAAGTCTCAAATCAACAGCTGCCTCTTTCGAAGACTGCTTGCATGCGAACAAGCTGTCGAGCATGACGCAATGAGCTCCTTTGCCAACGATCTCAATAGCCGATCCACTTCTAAGATCCTCGACGAGCACATTCCTCATACAAGGAGCGGATCGATTGACAAGCACTCCGCCTCGCCGTTGATTCGTTAATGTGATGAACTCGAAGATGGGATTCGTCTCAGCAATACCCTCGGTGCGAATTCCGTAGTCAAAGCCGTTGATCGTGAGGTCACAAAAGTAACCCTGTTGCGACCAGTCTGACATCCAAAGGCCCGCGTATCCCTGTCCGTCGTTCGAGCGAATGGTCAGGTTATCGATCGAACCAGCGTTCGCGGAAACAAACTCGACACCAACGGCACCCGGATTATCACGGCCGGTTTCCACCGTCAGATTGCTAATCTGGTTGCCCCACATCAAACCTCCGACGTGCGGAGCGTTTCGATTGTACGTTGTGATGACTGGCTTGCGTGCTCCTTCTCCAAAACCCGGACTCCTGTCTTTCAAACGAATGATCGTCTCATCGCGACTTTCGCCGATCCATCGCACGTAAGAAAAGCCATGCTTGATCGGATCGCCATCGGGTAGAAGACTATCCGAGACGACGTAGATACCTTTCGGCAAGTAAAGTCGATAGCGACTGGAGGGATGTTTGGTGTGGTGGCTAGATGTCAACCAAGTCTGGATATCATTCAACGCGGATTTAAACGACTGCGTATTGTCGGTGACTCCATCGCCGACGTCGTTGTACGGTGGCATTGTTAGGTCAACAACAAGACCCTGATTTCTTTCCCTGGCGACATCGTCTTTCGATGTCGGTAAGCCGCCATAGATCAACGCCTTTTCTGGATACACGATCTTTTGATCGATCAGTCTATCTTGCGCTATAGTTCGCTGCGTGCTCGCGGAAGCGTAAATCACACCCGCCAGAGCAAACAAACAGAAGCGTCCAAAGAAACGGGCCTTTGTTCGAGTTCGACCAGTGCCTTTGATGATTGACGTTGTTTTGCGACGAGGCATGTTTCACTCTTTTCTCTCAATGGCATCACACGCAGCGGCGTTCATCGACCACACGATTCGAATCTCGCTCTGACGGTCAAACGGTCTCGTCTTTATCTTCGCGAGCTGCGTTGACAGCATCTTGATTTAGCATAGTCGACAGGTCCTGAAGCGACTTTCTCGCCGTTGAGATCAGACGTTGCATGTTGACTTGAGCAGACTTCAGATGATTGAGTTTCTCTAAGTTTTTGAGCTGCTTGCCCTGCCTTATGTCGTTTAACAGCGTTCCGACGATCGCGTTCCAATGATCGGCGCTGGCGTGAAAGCGTGCCTCGATTTGCTTCACCCGATCAAGCGCTGAGTGAACTCGCCCCTGCTGAAACTCCTTCTCCGCCTCTGAAAATTCGTTCACGAAACTTTGAAGACCATTGAGTCCTCCGATCACTCGGCCGTTGGGCAAACCACGAACATCTCCACCGGGCAGTCGCTCAGTCCGCTGTACGGCGGCAAGCGCATTGGAAAAGTGCCCGTGGTTTGTCTGACTCATCGAAATGCCACTGCTTGTAAATCGTAATGGTGACTTCCAGCCGCCAAGTCACCCGAGGTAAGCGTGGCCCCCAGCTGCCAGGCGACACATTTCATTCTCGATAGCTCCAGCTTGGATTTGTTGCTTAGCCCAATCAACCACTTACTAGCTACTTCCGACATCAATTCGAAATCCACGCGATCATTCGCTTTCTTTACCCACTGCCGTAAGCCCATCCTTGCCGTTCTCAGGGTGGTTACTCAATCCGCGGCGACATTTGCCAACCTTTAATCCAATCACTTCCCAGTTCTCTCCATTTTTCGGTTCTGCGAATCATGCGTCGAAGGTCAGTTTATGTAAACTAAAAAGCTTGGACCAAGGTTTCTCTAGTACGACTCCCTATTCTCTGAACTTTGGTGAGACGCCTGTTCGTCGACACCGTCCTCCGGCCCCGAGCCACCTATGAATATCAAATTTGGGGCTTTAGCAATGCTTTGCTTTGCCGCCTCTCAAACGCATGCACAATCGATTCTCTTTGTGCGAGGGGCCGAGCGCAGTGGTGGTTTCTTAGAGGCGGGAAACGACTCTAGTCGCACCGAACAGTTGGCGGATATTGAAAACACTAACACCAATAGTGGAAACCACGGCTGGGCCACCCTGGCAACGACTCTGGAGAGCGAAGGGTTTTCGGTCGCCCAGATCATCGAACCATTAGAACTCAATGCGCCATCATCGGGACAGACAACCGGATCTGGCATTGAATTCACGTTTGCCCAGCTATCGGCTTTTGATGCGGTTGTATTTGGTTCGAACAACGGAGTCTATTCACAAACTTCGATAACAGCGGTGGACCAGTTTGTTCGTGGCGGTGGAGGTGCAGTCTTCATCAGCGACGCGAATTTTGGAAGCAATTGGGGCGATGCCCCCAATTCAGATCAGCAGTTCTTGGACAATTACGGCATTACCGTCCACCAGGATCGAGGAACTTACTCACTGCTGCGTAGTGAGGGGGAATACAACGATCCAACGGGCATTCTGCTTGGCATCGACCAATTTGATGGTGAAGGCGTTTCACCCTTCGACATTTCCAACATCGACGATGACGTTACTTTGTTAGCGACCGTTGGAGTTCCCGACGGTCAGCAAGTTCGTCTGAACGATTCATTCGGGCAGGGATCCTCGCGGCAAGCGGACGATGATGACGTGGCTTTCTTTGCGGCCAGTGTGGGTCAAGGGCGTTTGGTTGGCCACTTTGACCGCAACACCTTTTTCAATCTCAATGGCGCAGGAACGAACATCACTCGTTTTGACAACTCTGAATTCGCTATCGATCTTTTTCGCTTCGCGACCACGACCGCGACAGCGATTCCAGAGCCCTCGCCAGCAATAGGCTTGGCGTTGACTGCTACGGCGTGGTTTTCTCGTCGTCAAAAACGACCTGTTTGAGTATCTGACTGAGAGCATTCGGTTGGGCCTCTATCGAAACGAACGATCCTTTTCGCCCATTCTTTGTCAACTTCAGCGCGAGGTCGGTTTCGATTGTTCTCCCGGCTGGGCATCTTTGGATTTCCGCGAACAATCGCGTCTATTCAAACACTTATTGCGTTTTAGATTTGCGCAGCACTGCTCCAGCGAGGTCAGGTTCACCGCGACTAAGCACCGCGTAGGTTTGTAAATTCGACGCTTTTGATCCGCCTAAATCCGTTAGGTTAAAACCTTCGATTGTCGGATTCTTGAGGCCTCTCGCCATTACTGGATGGATAGCGACTGAGCATACAATCAAACGCTTCGTCACCAACAAACGTGAATTGTTATGAAAAAGCTCATTGGTTTCGCCGCGGTTCTCTTTGCCACGGTGGCGATGATGAATGCCCTGAAGCCGAAACCGCAGTCACCTGAGGTCACTCGGGCAGTCTCCACCGCGTTGAAGAGTACGTCATCGCTTCGCGGTGGGGATGTGGTAGGCGAAGACGGAAAGGCTCGGGCCTACTTTGCCAGCGGCTGCTTTTGGTGCGTTGAAGCAATTTACGAAAGCGTTCTGGGCGTCGAAGAATCGATCTCGGGATACAGCGGAGGACGCACCGAGAACCCAACCTACGCTTCCAGTAACACGGGGCTGACCGGCCACGCCGAAGCCGTGGAAATCATCTACGACCCCCAAGTGGTCGACTTTGCAACGCTGGTGGATGTCTATTTTGGATCACAGAACGTGACCCAACAGAGCGGCCAAGGGCCCGATCGTGGTTCACAGTATCGCTCCATCGTGTTCTTCCAAACCGAAACGCAAGAGCAGATCATCAACGAAAAGGTTGATGCGATTAACGAACAGCTCGGCGAAGGTTCCGTGGCAGCTGAAGTGACACCGTTCGAGAAGTTCTGGGTTGGGGAAGACTACCACCAGAACTATGAGCGATTGAACCCTAACGACCCCTATGTCCGCACTGTTTCGATCCCAAGACTCAACCGCTTCAAGGAGTCATTCCCCCATTTGCTAAAGGCCTCGGCACAACATCCGTAAGGATCGTCAACCAAGAGGAACTCCTGCCACCTTCTCTCAGCCTTTCGACGGGCGGAGTCTATGCAAGACACTTTGGAGAATCATCGAGTTTCGCGACTGATCAGCGTCGTGGGAATCACACTCGGATGGTGCGGACTTTTTTGGGCATCACTAAGTGTTGCCAAACTACGCCTTGGCGTTTGGAAATCACTGTGCGGTCCATGGGGCTGCCTACCTGAAACAGCGCCAGTCTTGTCAGTGCATCTCATGTGGCTGACGACACTTGGTGCCATGGCATTCGGCCTGCGATTCACATCCGTGCGTTTTCAGCAAAAGCGTTTTTGGCGTTGGATGTTGTTAACAAGTGCCATGATGATTGCCACCTATCTATTTGTTATTGGTGGACGTTTTGGCTTTTCGTGGGATGACCTTCCGAAGCGAGCAGCATTCTACGTGGTCGCCATGCCCGATCTCCCTTTGATTCAGCTAGCCCTAATCAGCTTCGTAAACTTACTTTGGCCCGGCAGGATAGGACGGGGCCAGGTCATCGAAGCATGAGAGAAGAGTTCAATGCCTGTTGGATCGACAGCATCACCGAAAGTCCTCTCGAAGTCGTCCCTGCTGTCCTCTTTTTGGAGGCTCTCGGCGCAACGAGTGTCTTGATTGAGGAAAGCGGCATCAATGGAAAACGCTCGTACCGTGTTTTGCCTCTCAGAGGCCGGGCAGAACTTTCGAGACCCTCGAGCAACACGCGAGCAACCAAGGCAGCGTCTTAAAGCGAGCCATGACCACGCATCCGAGTCTTGGTAAGTCAGCAAACCAAATCGATCGGCCGTAGACGCCGCCACAAGCCTTCGAAAATGTGGTCCGCCGCAGAACGCAGCCCGCATTCCAACCAACCATAAACCCAGTTTGACAGCACACAGCGAGGGTTGCCGAAAAATCGATGCATTCAGCTTGGTCGGCCAGGCAGCCGTGAGTAGACTCCGGTTCGCTCATAGCGTAGCCAGATTCCACTGAGTCCTGCGGCCGTAACGACTCCGCCGCGAACCGGTGTTCCAGCCAGACCGAGCCGGTCGTTCTATCAACGACTTCAATCCATTCATTGGCCCCGAGTCATGGCTTCTGTTCAATGACTTGGGTTCTCGAGGAGCTCTCCATGAAACGCTTCACCTCTTTGGCGTGTGTTCTCTTGTTGGCGTCAGCCAATCCGATTCATGCAAATGTGACAATCGACGTTGATCTACTGGCCAATGGAGATGGGCGTTTCTCTGAACCAGAGTCAGATGCGTTTGCGATCATTGATCCTGCCCTAAACACGCAATCGTCTGACACGCGGAATGGCTTCTACGGCATCTCAGATCCCAGCGTGACATTTGGGCAGCCCGTGTTTACGTTCAATAACGGCGACTGGTCTGACGTCGGCTCAATCACGCTCGATGGAACTCCAACGGGAGTTGGATCTGAGAACTTCAATATCACGGATGCCCTATTCGATTTCAATCAATACATTGAAGGGGGCAAGCTTTCTCGGGTTGCCAGCTCAACCAACAACAATGGCAACTATCTTACAAATCTCAGCAACATCAGCGGGAGTGTTAGCTTTTCGCAGGGTTTGGTGTCGAACATTAACCTGACGTCCGATATCGAGTTTGAGTTTGTCAACACAGGCAGCTATACAGGCTCACTTTCCATCTCAAACAACGGCTTTGACCTCTTTGCTGATGGAACTTTGGGAAGTGGCTTCTTCGCAACGACAAACATTTGGGACTTCGACGGAGTCACCAGCAGCTCTTTCGTTGTGACCGCTGTACCCGAACCAACCATGGGATGTTTCTTGCTTGGATTAGCAGGTCTCGCGTCATTCAAACGTCGACGCTCTATCCGCGGCTAGTTCATTTTGTAATGTCACGCACGAATGAGCAATTCTGTTACTTAGTTCCTTAGTAACTGGCAATGGTCATTCACCAGCGACTCACCCGAATGGCGTGGTAAACCCTCGCGTGGCTCTTGCCATATGTATTCTTCTTCGATCCGCTCGCGTTAGATCCAGATCGCCTGAAGCTGCGTGTGGGATAAGATCCGGCGGCGTGAGTCAACGCGATAAAAGAAATTACCGCCAAAGCTCTTAGGACTCGTTTACGGCAATCGAGAACAAATGGATGACGCTTGCCGCGTCAACGGTTCTAGCGTCGTCGTCGCCGCGCCGCGGAGAAAAGCGTGCCGGCAGCGAGAGCCAGCAAACTCCCAGGCTCTGGAATGGCAGTGGCGGTAACAGTTCCCGATGCATCCCAAATCAGACGAACGCCACCGAAGCCAAACGCATCTGTATCGTCTACGAATAGCGAAAACTCATTTGCAACGATGTCGAATGCACCGTCGTAGGAGAACACGCCCGCAGTGGTCAGGTACGAGAATGTGATATCACTGGTCAGGTCGATGGAGTCTAACCCACCATTCTCAAAGGTGACCGTTCCTGACAAGTTTGAAACGGATGTCACATACGGTGTGGCTGTGAAGTTATTGAGAATGGCATCGTCGTCCGCAATGTTTTGTGCGAAATCCAATCCGCCAAAACCGATGATGCTAAATACTTCTGTACCGACGCCGGTCGCAGCGGAATCATCAAATGTCAGATTGCCCAGTGAGAACAACTCCTGGTTGGGAAAAATGGTGACTCCGGTGCCCTGCTGACCGGAAACCCCAGGAGCCAAGTCCTGCTCGAAGGCAGTGGGGTTGAATGTCGTCGCATCAAACGTCCCCAACGTCCCAACCGTCACGCCAGATTCACCGCTGATTCGAAAAAAACCATCCAGACTGGGATCAGGAACCCCGTTATCAAGATAGCCTTGGTCAAGCTGCCCGAACGCGTCTGAAAAGGTATCAAAGAATCTCGAATCACCCTCGGCGACGCCACTCAGCGAGACGGTGTCCGCAAACGTCATTGAGCAGGATGCGAGAGCAACTACTGCGGAAACGATGGATTTTCTAAGCATCTAGGTTTGAGCTTTGCGCGAGGTATAAGGTATAGCGGTTAGAGGGGTTAATCCGATTACGATAGTCAATCCACCCGTTTTGCCTAGCCTATTAAATCACACGCATGGGTTTTTAATCGGCTTGAGCCGAGAAAGAGACTTTTAGCCCCAGCATCCTGCTTGCTCAAGTATCAGCATCATCCCTGCAGAGAAGGTGAGTTGTCGAGCCGCGAAGACCGATTGTGGGGATTCCCGCAGATCGTGCGTGTTGACTTCAAACCGCAGATGGCGAATGGGCACGCTCACTGACAGGCTGAGGGAGATTCGACAGGTATCGAAGCTCAATAGGATCAGATAGCCGGTTATTGGATTGGGTTTACGCTCGGCAGGGTGCGGTCTATTCTCTGGTCAGCCAGCGAGGCGTTCCGACTTCAAAGTCGCAAAAACCTGAACGCAAGCAAGCCAGTACATGTGCGTCGCCAGAGCGTTACAGTTCGGCACGTCTACCTTAATCTCGCTACGCTGTCCTTTTCGCATGCTCCATTGCTCTGTCGAACGAAAACGACGCATTCATTCAGCGTTTACATTGGTCGAGCTGCTCGTGGTTATCGCGATCATCGGTGTGTTAGTCGGCCTGCTTTTGCCAGCAGTGCAAAAAGCTAGGGAATCGGCCAGGCGAATTGCCTGTAGCAACAACCTCAGGCAGGTGGGTCTAGCCGTCCATAACTACGAGAACTCGTTCAGACGCATGCCGACGGCGAACGCCCTCAACAACGATCAAGGCCGGTACCCGCCTGTGGGACTACCCAAAGACAGCGTCAGCTGGTTACTTGCACTTGCACCTTATGTGGATCAAGTCGAATTAGCGCGAGATTGGGTCTATGGCGGGACAGCCTATCACCCCACCGACAATCTTTATAACGGGGTCAATTCCGATAAGCTCGCGGGAGTGATTCCTACCTACATCTGTCCCTCGACACCGTTTGATCCGCAGTTCATTTACGAGTTCCCGCTAAACAGCGGCAATGGCGTCCAGGTCGCGCGCACCGATTACGCCTACATCACTCAACCGTTCATTCCAACGCTGGGGCCTGAGTTCAAAACTTGTGACGCGGGATTCATCTATGCCAGCGATTGGACACCGCCAGCCACTAGCGGCATCGTCAAGACCCACCGTCCCGGGGGCATTAAGTTCAATGAGATAACCGACGGCCTTTCGAATGTCGCCGGCATTTCTGAAATGTCAGGGTTGCCTCAACGATTCATCCGATCGGATCAGGAGATCCCCCCGCCGCTTTCGTTCTTTCTCGACCCGGACAAAGTCACCAGCCCCGATGGTTTTTGGGCAGGGCGTACACGAATGCAATACAGCGAAGTTTTTATGCTCAACCTGGGGCTTGGAAACTGTTCGGTCAATTGCAGCAATGGCGCTGATGCAGGCGCAACCCCCTACAGCTTTCACCCTTCGGGGGCACACGTAGTACTTGCTGACGGCAGTGTCCAATTTCTTTCGGACTCGACTGACCAGCGACTCTTCCTGCGAATGATCCTTCGCAATGATGGCCAGCTCCTGAACGCTTCTTTCTGATGCGACAGAAAATGAGACAGACGCTCTGCATCGCCACACTGGTGCTAACCATCTGCACTTCAATCGCTTCGATAGGGTGCAGCAAGGGCCAAGGTGCCCCGAAATACCCTGTCTCAGGGACCGTCTTAGTCAATGGCAATCCCGCAGCGTACATGATCGTTCGATTTCATGCCCCCGGCCAGGGACTCGTGGGTCAGGATGCCCAGCCAGCAGCTGTTTGCGACAACCAAGGCAGGTTTAAGCTGTCTAGCTTCGGTGACAATGATGGCGCGGCAGCAGCCGATTACATCCTGACATTCTACTGGCCGACGAATCCGATTACGGCTTCTTCTGACCGATTACAGGGAATGTTCGCATCCATGGAGTCGTCTGAGTATCTTGTGAGCGTAACGCCGGAGACCACCGAATTACCACCATTCGATTTGGAATTGGATCCCGAACAGATCCTGCCACCGGAAACCATCTCCCTGCCAGACATGTCACCGTGATGTGCTTTCGCTCGATTCTGATGACAATTCTTGGGTAGTCGAATGAGTGTTCCCTTGAGAAAGTTGCTTTATCTTTGCATCCTTGCTTGCTTCGCCGTGGCCGCAGGAAAGAACGCGAGGGCGATTGAAATTGTCGACATTACTTTCCAAGCCGACGATAGCGGGCGTTTCATAGAACGCTTCTCCAATGGTTTTGCCGAAATCGGCAGAACACCAAACGGAATGTATGCGATCGACAATCCGAATGGGCCGCTTCTGGGTACACCCGTGACGGTCTTCCCCTCAGGTGGTGACTGGGCCAACGCCGGGACCATCACGTTAGACGGAATCGCAACGCGCTCTGGTAGTGAAACGCTAAACATCTTAGGTGCGGAATTCGACTTCAACACGTTTGTTTCGGGATCTTCAGCTTCCGTGCTGGCTCAAACGCCCCCTGGAGGTCCGCCGGGGCTCGCAGGCAATTACACCACTTCCATCACCAGCGCGATGGGCACGGTTAGTCTCTTTGACGGTCTCGTCACCAGCATTAGTTTCGATGCTGACGTCGCATTCATATTTCCGTTTTTCGAGGCATTTCCGTACAACAGTGATGGCACCGCCGGAAACGAAGGACTTTCCATCGCCAGCAATGGAGACTTCGTACTGGCCGTAGATGATGAAGAGGATGCATTCGGCGTCCCCAATTTTGGCCCAAGTCAAGCGTGGGCATTCACTGGAACCGCTTCCGGAGTGCTTCGTGCCGCCGCTGTCCCGGAACCTGGCACAACGATCGGGCTTCTCGCCCTTTTTACCACCGTGATCTGTTCGAGAAAAAGAAACACCCAAGACCTTCCCGCAAGTTGACGTTGAGTCGTTCAACACCCATCGAGGCCATGGTGGTCCTCGTTATTTAACTCAAAGTACTTTCACACCGAGGTTCTTGTGCGCACGTTAGCGTTATCGCTTGCAATGGCGAGCATCTTACAGGTCCATGCATCTGCAGATGCGATCATTTCTACGGTCACTCGCGGCTCGGTGGGTAGTCCCGCACTGGGCGGTTTCATTGGGCTGACTGGCGGCCCCGTAGATACAGCAAATTATCAAGTCTGGGCATTCGGTAGCACGTTGGCCCCTGATCCAGACGTTCGATTTGAAGTCCGGCGGAACTTTCACGTTTTTGATCTACAAAACATCGCTGGGACTGTTACGGGTGCAAAGATCGAATTATTCCACCCCACTGGAGGTGCTGGAGCCACTTCCTTCGAGTCATTCGACCCGACTGAGACCATTGGCTTCTTCAACGTTGAATCAACTTCAGCCGATATCTTCGGACTTGCCTCTGATCAAACCCTCTTGGGCACGATCTTTAACGACCTGGGAACGGGTACTTCGCTAGGCACGATGACCTCGAGTGCTGCTAACGAGGGCGATTTTCAGTCGGCAACGCTCAACGCGGCAGCGTTGTCCGAAATCCAGGATGCGATCGATTCGGGTTCTGAGTTCCTTATCGGCGGTGCCCTCCTCACATTCAATCCCGATGCGACTGCGATAGTGCCCCCTAACGTATCGCCGATCGGAAGTGCCAACGAGCGAGTTTTCCGAGGCGCAGGAAACGGTATACAGCCGGCTGCTAGATTGGTTCTAAACGGAGTTACAGCTATTCCCGAGCCAGGCTCGCTTTCGGCGTTGGCGATGGCCGCTTCTTTCGTCGCGATCCGACGTCGCAGGCAATAAAGCCTGTCAATACACATGCATCGGAGCTATGGCCTTAGCCTGTGCCGGGAAACCTCCCGGACTCGCTGAGGCTTTTTGTTTAGATAGGCCACGGTATTCGAGGAATACGAGCTACTTAGAACATCTATTCAGCGCTGAATACTGGCAACCTTGCGTCGCACACGATTTGGCGACTTGACCGCGTCAAAAGTGGTAGCGAGAATTTGTGGTTGTTAGAGGAAATAGCCAGCCAAGCACGCATCTGAGTCCCACGAGGTCCTCCCAGTCGTGCAGCCAGCCAACGGGCACGATGCCGCCGAACCCACCTCCGATTCGCAATCGAGGAGGAGGGCTCTCATTTGTGCCGCTGGAGATTCACTTGGGCTCGATCAAACGCATTACGTCGAGATTGTCTCGAATCGAAGGCAGTTGCGCGTGAAAAGGTGGCGTGAAAAGGTGTCAGGTACCGTTTTGATAAACTGGATCATTTGTTCGGAGAGATTCCAATCTTCTTCGGTCGGCCACGCGGACGCATTGTCATCTCCAAGTTGTATCGTCGTGCGATGGATTCACTCCAGTTCTCCTCTCCAAAGGGAGCACCACGCTGGATGGACGACCGAAGACGTTTGATCTCTCGCTCCGACAACGCCATCGCAACCCAATCACACCAACCTGGCTTGCGAGCTATGGGCCAAGGAGACAACAGCGACTTCTCTTTGGTGCTGCCGTGCTTCCAGCGATAGAGACTTCCCCAACGCCACGATTCAGCCCGATCGCACAGCTCGGCCGTGTAGGCATTCCGCTCTACATATCGGCAGACCGAAAGAAAGTGCTCGTCGTCCTGGACCGGAAAACTCTTGTAGCGCCCCTGATACAGATGGCCTTGTCCCGTTGTTTTGTAGTGGGCGTTGTAACGCTGGGTGTGGGTCAGGCTGAGCCATTGGCAAAACCTGGACATGCCACCATCGACGGTGGGGCGTAAGACCAGATGCCAATGATTGGGCATCAGACAGTAAGAGAACAACTCAACGTCTGATCGCTCAACGGCTTCCACCAAAATCCGCTCAAACGCCTCGAAGTCACTATCTTTGCGGAAGATCTTCGCACGCCGATTAGCCCGGTTGAGCACATGATAGATGTGCCCGGCAGCATCAACGCGAGGTGCTCGTCCCATCGATCAGGTCTCTGAGACTAGGAAAGTGAACTTAAAAGTTCAGAAATTACCTCTCCGAACCTACCCGGTCAATCAAATAGGTACCTGACACGAATGACACTTAATCCACCTAAGTCTCATGCCTCGACGGGCTTGTAGCTGCGTCTCGGCTTCTGCATCAGCTTGTACTGTTTTGGCCTTCGTTTCAATACGCGGGGTTCGTAGCGGTCCGGGCGGTTGCCGACGACATGTTGAAGACAACAGCGTAATAGGACGTCACACAATTCGTCTGGCTTACTGATCAGCCCCAGCACTGGCAGCATGTCCGAGATGGTTGTCAACGTCGTCTTGAAACTAATCTGCGAAGGTTGAACATCACCCTCGATCGCCGCTTCTGCCATCACCCCTCGAACCAGATTGTAGGCCAACATGTGTGCACGAATCTCGTTTCGTACACGGTGCGGTTTCTTGCACCTGAGATGTTCCATCTGCATGATCGTCTTCAAGCTTCGCAGATTCAGCTCCGCCTGCCACCGACGCCGAAACAGAGCCGAGAGATCTTCTTTGGTATAGTCGATGTCGTCCCACAGTGAAGTGTGGACGATGATCTCACGGGTTCGGAAGCCCTTGTTGCTCACGCGGATCTTAATCTCGCGGATTGTGATGAAATCGGGATAGCTGTCGTACTCATCGGGATCCATCCACTCGGGACGAGATGGCTTGTCGATTTGAATCGAGTGATCGTCTTTGCCATAGCGAATACCGGTGCGGAAATCGCTTTTTCGAATCTGATGCTTGCGAACGACCACGTGCCCACCTCGCTGCATGATTCGAGCCATTTCAAACCAACCGGCGTAGGCTCGGTCAGCCAGGAAAACGTCGCCTTCTTCGATGATTTGATCGATCTGTCGAAACAGGCTCACCTCGTGGGTAAGCTTGCCCTTATAACGCCCCAAAGCCATGTCCAACACGACGCCGCTGGACAAAGCAAACAACACGACGACTCGTACGATAGGAAACCCACAACCTGGGGCTTGGCTAGAAAGCTGAGGGTAGGCAGCTTGATTCTCTGCGGTGTCGGCCATGGTGACGGTTGCACCATCGGCGGTGATGACTCGATGGCCAAGCCAAAGCCATTTGTTGGGACACTTGGCCTCGATGGCCTGACCGCTGGCTTTTACCAAGCGATGCATGGCATTCTCATCGAGCTTATCTCGTGCGATGCAGTAGGCGCCTGTCTCGGCAGAACAAGCTCGCTGGCCGCGAGCGAGGCGATAGGTGATTAACTTGGCCACGGCAGAGACGCAGCCGTGGTGGATGCTCATCACTTGAGACAAGAACACCCAAATGGTGACTGAAGTGTTGTAAACTCGTGCCGAACCGAGGATCGAGGTTGCTTCACCAAAAACCGTCTCGATAATCTCTTTAGGGATCAACGAAGCGAAGTACAGATCCCCACATTGGCGGGCGTGATGAACTCGGCTTCGAAGTAAATCAAATGGAACGTGGCACACGGGGGGCTTCCTTGCTGAGCGTGTTTAGGTGGTCAGATACCCAAACTCATCGCAAGTGAAGCCCCTTGCTGTCAATCGTTTCTAACGTTCGGTACCCCAACAACTTCCAGCGGATTAAGTGCCATTCGGGAC
>JBCCKZ010000058.1:0-14945 GCA_039027135.1 Planctomycetota bacterium | reverse complement strand
GGCTGGTCACAAAGCTAATTCGGCCGGGTGATCTCACGATGCATCTTCCTGTGATTCCTTGAAGGGTTCCACCTCGATAGCCGTCACTTTGAATCGCAGCAGTGACTCGGTTCCGTATCGAATGTCCATCCAAGCCGGAAGACCTTCTGGAGCATCAGAATCTGCCCCTTTCCACCCAATCCACAACTCAACAGGATCCTCACCACGATCAGCGAACACCTCAATGCACTCGAGCTTGCCGTTCTCTGAATGCATCAAGAAACGTGTTTCAAGATCGGAATAAATCGCCACGGTGACAGGCCTCAACGGCCTTTGCCCGCCAAGCGGCATTGACCCTAGATGATAGGTCTCTCCAAATCGCTCCGGTCCCAGAACGTGCATGCGCACCCAAGAATCAACGGCCGCCGTCACACCGCCCACCGAACGCGCGAGAATCGCCTGAAAGATGTCACCTCGATTGTCGGCGGTCAGTGTTCGATCGCCGATCGACATCGCCGCACGCCCTCCACCAATACGAATTCGAACCTCTTTACCGGATTCTTGTTCGCCCACATCCTCGCCGGCATCGATCGGCGGCAACGTCGAACCAACAACCGTCCATTGCCAATCCTCCGACGCCGAATCACCGGATGACGCGACGCTTCGCATCTCGGGCGTCCCCAAGGCGCGAAGCTGATCGATGAATCGAGATTGCTCGCCGCGGTTGAAAAAGTAGTTCGCGTAGCCGCGACGTTCTTCAAGATTCGCTTTGACAATCTCGGGCATTGCTACCGGCTTTGCTTTCATCGAGTGCCCGTGTGGCCCATGAGGACTACGAGGTGTTCGATCACGATCATCGCCTTTTTTCTGATCCTCGCCTTTGCCGTTTTCGCCATCACCACCTTCATCTTCGTCGCCATCTGGCACCGGCTCTTCATCTCTCGGGGGCGGCGGTGGAATCGAGGCCTGCATCTTCGTCAGCAACTCATCGCCCTGATGAACACTTGAAAGGCGAACGAGCGTTTCGCGTGTCTCGCCCTCATCACGAAACCGAAGACGCACTCGCCACTGAGCGGGGTAGGTCGCTAAGACGTTCTGCAATTCATTGGCCGTGCGTACGATTCGACCGTCTATCTCGAGAATCTCGGATCCGTACCGAAGGCCTCGTCGAAAAGCGTCACTCGACTCGAGGATGTTGGAGACAACGACACCGCCGTCGGGATCCGTCGTGACAGTTGCCCCCAACGTCGCGTGGTCGAGTATTCGACCGCTGCGGAGATAGCCGAGGAAGTTCCTCGCCTGATTCAACGATATCGCATAGCCAACGCCGACGTTCACCCGCCCTCGTTTCTCAAAAGAACAACGACCTACGATCCCAAGCAGATTCCCATCTCCATCATAGATAGGCCCACCTGAGTTGCCGGGGTTGACTGAAGCATCGGTCTGCAAGCAGTCACCGTACTCAAGTAGTGTTCCCGACGGATACTGGTACCGACGTACGCCGCTGAGGATTCCATAGGTCACGGTTGGCTGCAGATTCCCAGCGAGCAAAAACGGATTGCCGATAATGAAACAGGGATCACCCGCTTCAGCCGCAAGCGAATTCCCGAAAGTCGCGTAAGGGAAATCATTCCGTTCGTAATCATTGCCTTCCTTGTCTTTGCCAAACAGTCGAATCATTGCGAGGTCACCGACGGGGTCGACCCCCACAATGACGGCGTTGTAAAGCTCACCATCTGCAAGCGAACAGATCATCGATGAACCTGCCGGCGACGTTACGTGAAAATTTGTTAACGCATAACCTTCAGGAGAAATCAATACACCGCTGCCACCTCCACCGCCTCCCGGCACGTAGACGCTGACCGCCGATGGCATTGCCTTTCCAATGGCCGCGATTCGCTGTTCTTCCCATGCAACGATCTCTGAATCAAGCTCAATGGCTTGACCGCATACCGATGCAAAGGAAGCGAACGCACTTAATAGGACAACGTTGATAGAACACCGCTTCATTGATTCAATCTCCCTCGCTGAAGCTCAACCATCGAGCCGGCTTGAAAGGGTCCGTCCGACCGGACCGAAATTGACAGCCGACGTGCGCCCTCGATCGGCAAATCGAATCCGAGCCCCTCTTGGCGATCAAGCGTCTCCTGCCAAACAACCTGGTCATCCATGGCAATCGTAATTTCGACCTCGCCGGATGTCGTAACCGACTTGGCGCGTTGCCAAGAACCAGCAAATCGTTGATGACTTTCTTCCAATCGGTATTCGACGCTGGTTCCCCCGACGAACAACATCCTGCGCACATCGCTTTTCGTTCCGCCGTCGGCTTCGGAGGCGTGCGGAGAAAACAACTCCATTGCGACCTCTGGCAGACTTTCACGGGCATCCGCGTCGCCAGAAACTGGCGCGAGAAGTTCCCGGCTTGCAACCTTCATCTCGTCAAGCCACGTGACACCGCTGCTCAGCGAGATCTTAGCGACGCGTTTCAGTGGCAACCTATGCAGTGTTCCCGAGGCTAATCTCAACGCGATGACTTCTGGTTTTTCATCATCTCGATTATCGGTCCCCTCGATGGAAATCACTGACCAAAGAGCCGTGTCCAACGACTCGATTTGAATTTTTGAAGCCGGTCTCATCTTGACGCCTCCCATGAGAATGCCTTCGAGTCGGGTGATGGGTGCCTGAATGATCGTGCCGTCCAAATCAAACTCGACCGCATCAGCGGTGACACCTTTTACGACCCCCTCGGTCGTATCCAAAACGCCACCCGGTCGGCGAATGACCAGGATGTCGGCGGCGTGCTCTCTCTCCAGCAAACCCAACCACGATGTCTGAGTCGTTTGATCGTTGGTAAATCGCACCGAGCGCAGTTCAGTTGCCGGCAGTTCCAAATCATCTTCAATACGCCGTTGAATCGCCCAGTTCGTGCCATCGAAAAGGACCGATCGAACAGGCAGTCGACTACCGCCCGAGGTACGCACCATCAACGGGGACGGATTGCGTCGGGAAACCTCTGGAAACTCAATTTTGAGAAGTTCGCGCAAATCAACTTCGATCGATTCATCATCCGCACCGCGAAACTTAGCGACTTGAGGACGAATGGCGGTGACGACACCGGAGTCAGTTTGACCGTCAATTTTTGTCCACTCGACGGGCGGGAAAGCAATCGCCCCAGCGGCGAAGAAAAGGCGGATGAATGTCAGAGACAAGTCGTTTGGCTTCGTTTGGAGTCAGGTAACGAGTTTTAACGTTGCGTTATCGATCAAGTGATTCATTTTCGAAAGCCGCCGCGAAAGCACGGACCGAGTCGAAACGGCCTTTGCCTAGCTGACGCCGCGGCTCTCGAAAATCAGGCAACGTAAAAACGGGCGAGTCGGTCGACCTAACCCTATTCTAGCGGCCGTAGTAGGCATCGCACCCGCGGCTCTTTGATTGAAGTTCCAGCACGCAGCGAAACCTGATAATTACTGCATTGAGTTGCGAAAAACATACTTTCTGAATCTCTCCCCAAACGGATTGAACCATCGATGTCCCGTTTCCTATTTGGCGTTTTTTGCGGTGCGTTGGGCTTGTATGTCGCCATGCACTACCACGTCGTTCGAGGCAACGACGGCGTCCATTTAGTTGCGAAAATCAGTAACAATCTGTCCGACGTTTACGTGGATGTGCGTGATTACCAGCTGGAGGATTGGCAAAACCACAAACCTCTGGCGGCAGCAATCATGCGAAGCAGCCAATCGCACCTCCTGGAGGACGCAGCATTGGGAAGCTTCCGCACGAGCGTTGATTCGCTTGTGCGCGGGCTATGGGGCGAAGCCTGACTAATCGTCAAAACAGGCATTTGACGTCAAATCTGAGGCGAATCCATCCCTTTCCGGGTCACTGGATCCGTTGAGATCGCCGCGTTTCTCGATCAAATTCGAGTACAATTGCGGTCGGATCCACCCCATTGGCGAGTACTTCGAACAAGTCCACCCGTTCTCAAGGTGCCGCCATCGCTTGTCTCGAGAGCCTTCGAAATGCTTTCTCTCCGCCAAACTCTTGTACCCGTCTGCTGTGCGCTCACGATTTGCCTGCAAGTCGTCTCGGCAACTGCGGCTGAGCTTTCGGCTGAATCGAAGTCGGCGGGGGGCTCGGGGAAAGAACTGCTACTCGCGATTCCTGAGGATTCTTCCGTCGTCGAAATGATCGACTCGAAGATACGAGAGACCTGGGAGGCCTACGAAATCGAGCCGGCCGACATCGCCGATGATGATACCTGGTGCCGACGGGTCTATCTCGACCTGATTGGGCGCATCCCGACGATGGCGGAGATTGCTGAGTTCTTCAGAGATAAAGATGAGGACAAGAGACTTCATCTGGTTGAGAAGCTTCTCTACGACGACCGATACACCGCCGAATTCGCCGAGCATTGGGCCACCGTTTGGAGCAATCTGCTCGTTGGACGAGCCGATGACCAAGACCGACGTTCGCTAACGAATGTTGATGGCATGAAAAAGTATCTTCGCGATACCTTCGCGAGGGGAAAGTCATACGACCGAATGGTCTATGAGTTGATCACGGCAACGGGCACGACCAAACCAGGCACACCTGATTTCAACGGCGCGACGAATTTCCTCGTCGGCAAAGTCAACGAGGAAGATGGCACGCTGGCGACAAGCAGCACCTCGCGAATCTTCCTTGGACAACAGGTGCAGTGCACCCAGTGCCATAACCACCCCTTCAATCAATGGAAACAACAGCGTTTCTGGGAGTTCAACGCGTTTTTCCGGCAAACTCGTGCTTTGCGTCGATTCCAGGAAGGAATGCGTGACGTCGATTACGCCGAGCTCGTCGATGAAGACTTCCGCGGCCAGAACGGCGATCCCTCAGACGCTCAGATCTTCTTTGAGCTTCGGAACGGATTGTCTCGCGCGGCATATCCGATTTTCACCGACGAGAATGAACTGACTCATCCCATCGACAACAGCGGCTTCGTTGAGGATGTCGTGCGACGTGAAAGACTCGCTGACTTCGTTCTCAAGAGCGAAAATTTTGACCGCATGATCGTCAATCGAATGTGGGCACAGTTCTTGGGATACGGGTTTACCAAACCGATGGACGATCTCGGACCGCACAACCCGCCAACCCATCCCGAGCTAATGGATGGGCTGGGAAAACAGTTTCGCGCGACCGGCTATGACATGCGACGTCTGATGGTTTGGATTACCACATCAGCACCCTATCAATTGTCGAGTCAACTATCCGAAGACAATCGTTCGGATGATCCAACGATGGGCGAGACGGCGAAGTTCTCCCGCTTTTACCTGAGGCAGATGTCAGCGGAGCAGCTTTATTCGTCGATGGTTGTTGCGACCTCGGCCAAAGCGGAAGGTGATCCCGCGAGCCAAGAGCAACAACGTCGTCGTTGGCTACAACAGTTCGTTGTTGCCTTCGGAAATGATGAAGGGACGGAAGCCACAACATTTAACGGTTCGATTCCGCAGGCCTTGATGCTTTTCAACGGTGAGTTGACTCGTAAGGCTGTCGCAACGGACCAGGGCACTTTTCTCGACCGCATCATCGAATCAAGCGGTGGAAATCCAAAGAAGTGCGTTACTCAGCTTTTCTACGCCGGGCTTTCTCGTCGCCCGAGCAAATCTGAACTTTCTATGGCTTCGACGCTGTTTAGAAATTCCGGCGGCAAGCCCGAGCAAGCGCTCGGTGACTTGTGGTGGGCAATTCTCAACAGCAACGAATTCATCATGCAACACTGAGAGGTGATCATGAATCCTTGGCTCGCTCCGACTCCGACGGGAATGACCCGCCGTCACTTCATGAACCACCTTGCTGGTTCATCCGCCGCCATGGCTGCCTCTTCAATGATGGGCAGCGCCATCGCGGCGAATGCGTCCGACATGCGACGCAAGCAGAAAAGCGCGATCCTGCTTTGGATGGGTGGTGGTCCAGCGACCATCGACATTTGGGATCTCAAACCCGGCGCCCCAACCGGTGGCCCTTTTCGACCGATCACGACAACAGGTGAAGGGCAGATCTGCGAGCATATGCCGATGATGGCGCAGCAGATGCATAACGCATCGATCGTTCGCAGCATGTCGACGCGAGAAGCCGATCACACTCGCGGACGGTATTACATGCACACGGGTTTCGTTCCCAACCCGAATATCGAGCATCCCAGTTACGGCAGCGTCATCTCACACGAGTTGATCGACCAACGATCCGGCTTAGAAATTCCTCCATTCGTCGCGGTTGGCGGGGCTGGCGGTGGGCCAGGCTTCTTGGGTATGGCTTGGAGCCCGTTCTCGGTGACCAGCAATGGCCAGATCCGCAACATGCAAAACGGAATGAAAGGAGATCAACTACGCCGTCGTTACGCAGCCCTGCAAGCGATCGAATCCGGTTTTCAAAAGCGAACCGGAGACTCCGCAGCCGTCGAGCACGGCAAAGTTCTTGAGAAGACCTTCGCGCTCATGACGAGCAGCCAGATGGAAGCCTTCCGCGTGGAGCAAGAACCTGATGCGATGAAGGAGCGATATGGCGAAAACAGCTTCGGCCAAGGATGCCTCTTGGCTCGACGATTGGTCGAAGCTGGCGTTCCATTCGTCGAGGTCTCGCTGGGTGGTTGGGACAACCACCAAAACATTCACACCACCCTAGCGGACAACAAGCTTCCGCAGCTAGACCGAGCGATGAGCGCCTTGTATGAAGACTTGGAATCTCGAGGAATGCTTGAGGACACCGTGATCATTTGGATGGGCGAATTTGGACGCACACCAAGGATCAATGAGAACGCGGGCCGTGATCACTTCGCCCGAGCTTGGTCTTGTGTCGTTGGTGGCGGCAAGATTCAGGGCGGAAAAGTAGTGGGTGAAACGAGCGATGACGGGATGGAAGTTGTCTCTGAATCGTTCAGCAGTGAAGACTTGATGACCACCGTTTGTAAAGGTTTGGACATCAGCACTGACAAGACCTTTACATCGAACAATGGTCGCCCCATGAAGATCGCTGGCGGCGGTCGTTTGATTGAAGACCTGCTCGCCTGAGCCGCTGGAGGAGGCTAACGACTCCTCGGGTATCACGTGATCGCCCTCATGTACCCGATGCGTCGCTCCGCTCCCCAGTTCGGCTCATGAGGCGTTCCGATGAGCCGCTGGAGGAAGCTAACGACTCCTCGGGTATACGTGATTGCCCTCGCGTACCCGATGCGTCGCTCCGCTCCCCAATTCGGCTCATGATGCGTTCCGATGAGCCGCTGGAGGAGGTTAACGACTCCTCGGGTATCACGTTCTTACCCTCGCGTACCCGATGCGTCGCTCCGCTCCCCAATTCGGCTCGCTGGACGATGCTCAGCCCAATAACTGCTTGAGCATCGGGAACTTCGCCAAGACCTGATCCATCACGGCGTCGCCAGCTTTATCTCGAAGGAAATCGAGAAGCATTTTCACAAAGCCACCAATCTGTCCGCTATCGAGTCCTGCGGACGTTAACGCGGCGCCCAGCTCAAGACCACCGCCAGCATCACCGCCAATGGCATCCGATGCCATTGAAGCCAGCTTGCCAAACATTCCCCCACCGCCCGCAGGCTCCGAATCCGCAGCCGGCTGCTCAGCCGCCTGCTGAAGCCCTGGCACGCTACCAGCCAACTGACTGAACAAATCATCTCCAGCGTGTTCTTTGACGAGTGCCGCCGCCTTGGAGGTCGCCGCATTGGCTATCGATTCGTCGATTCCGAGTTGAGACGTGAGTTGCTTTATGAGTTCGTCCATTGGTTCTCTCTGGGTTGGATTCCTGGTGATAAGCCGTTGGTTAAGGGTAACATTTCCCGAGCAAGCGCATCAGCACGCTACGTTTCGCCCGGCCGTATTTGCCAACCGCTAAAATAGGGAATCTAGTTTAAGTCCACCAGTTTCCACCGAGCTTCAAACCACCCCATGCTACGTATTGCCCTCTGCCTCGCTCTCGTCGTTTCGGCCACCTCAATCGCCTCGGCCCACTGTCAGGTTCCTTGCGGAATTTACGGTGACCAACTGCGTTTCGAGCAAATGCTCGAAGACGGAAGCACGATCGCCAAAGCGCAGGTTAGCCTCGCAGACCTATCAGCCAAATCCGACCCTCAGTCAGTCAATCAGGCTGTCCGTTGGGTCACCACGAAAGAGGATCACGCTCAAAAAATTCAAGACACGATTGCGGCCTACTTTATGGCTCAGCGAATCAAGACCGATGATCCAGCGTACGGCACGAAGTTGATGGCCGCCCATAAGGTGATGGTGGCGGCAATGAAGGCCAAACAATCCGCTGACCCAGCGACCGCCGAAGCACTTAAGAAAGCGATCCTGGACTTCTATCGCGCTTATGAAGGCAAAGAACCCTCCATCGGCTAGCGAGAACTAGCCGAGTGCGTGTGCCTTGGCCATCGCATCTTCGGCTTTGAGAATGTATTGCTGATCCTGGGTTCCGGCCCAGGCTCGCTGGTAGGTCACCGAAAGAGCCGTGAAGTTAAATGCATCCGTCGGCTCCAGCTCACATGCCTTCTCCGCGTGTGCAATCGCTTCGGCGTGCTGATCAGTCTTTGTGTAAGCCCTGGCAAGTGCCAAGTGAGCTAGTACGAACGTATCGTCTTGCTCGACAATCGGCTTCAAACCTTCGATCGCCTCAGCATACTTTTCTTCGTCGATTAGTTTTTCAACTTCGTTGTATTGTTTGTGAAGATCGCTCATGAGACGAAAGCGTGGTTGAATGCGGTTAACTAGGCGGGCAGGGCGAGCTAAGCGATAGCTCACGCCATACATTTTCTACAACCGACAACGATTCGTCACCCCCACATGCTTTTAATTGGTTGGGAATGTGCTCATAGTGCGTGTCTTTGGAATTTCCAACGCGGTGAACGATCGGGTTTTCGCAGTTTCAGTCACTAGGCATTGTGGGTCCGAGTAACAAGTAGCTTGGTATCTGGTCACTTTTAAACGTCATCGCTCACTGACTATCGAACTTGCCAAGACAACTACGGCCTCACCAAAGTCAGCTCGACCTGTCGAAAATCTCCTACAGCGATATTGGCAAGCTCAACGCATGAAAACGTGAGCGAACTGACGCCTGCCTGCAACTCCAGTGCTCCAACGGTCCGCCAAACAAAATTCTGAAAGTGACCGGTTTCTTCCACCTGGAAGTCACAAGAGTCCGACGAGCTTCCCGCCAACTGAGCACGAACGGTTGAGCCACCCTTTTCAGCTCCGCAGCCCTGCAGAATAGCCAAGTTGTAAGTGCCTGCCTCGCGGACCTCAAACATCCAAGTGACGGTGTCATCCGCGTTTGCCCAATAGCCAACTGTATTCTTATGTGGCTGCGGCTCATAGCGAAGCAACTTCCCACTGACGCTTGCATCGCAGGCACGCAAAGAAACAGTCATATCGGCCCGCTGGCTAACGACCCGCGGCCGCATCACCAGCGAACCATCACCCTCGTCGGCGAAGCTGACAATTCCCACAAGCGGCTTCGAAGCATCATCCGCTCCCAAGCCCGACCACTGAAACCACCAATGATCCACTTCCGGATGTACTTTGGTCTGAACATCAACCTGCGTCCGCTGATCTCCTTGGTCATCGAGAAAGATCCTGGCATCTTCCATGACGTTGTGTATCACAGGAATTCGGACGCGTCCCTTGGGAGCCACTTTGCCAGAATCATCCGTTGGAATCTCCACGCGAAATGAAAACGTGTTCGATTGAATGGGTTCGTCCCCCATCGCAATGAATGAAGACTGCAACAGGATGAACAAACCAAGCGTTACTCGTGACACGAAACCGAGCTCCGGGGCCGTTGGTTGAGAAAAATGCTGATTCAAATCCGGAACGCCATCCGTTCCAAACAACACATTGAAACCTTAGTTCAGCTCGATCTTATAAACCACCGTCATACTATTTGGCTTGGCTGCTGGATGGGTGATCGTCAGCCCCGCGGGACTTAGCTCGTGCGAAACTTCATCGCCGCTATCCAGTCGGCTCACGCGATCGATGCTCCACTTACGATCGATCAACTTTTGATCAAAGCCCTCGAGGACAGTCGACGATCCAGCCTCCGGTGCACCTAGACAAAACGCGTAGACCGTTTTCCAATCCTTCGACCGCGTGTATCTCACGTCCGCCGCCGTGTAGGCGATGTCGGTTTGTTTACCGCCCCAGTTCCCTTTCCCGGGAACGGTCGGACCGTGACCGTGAATCACGAACGGTCGTGTTTCGTAGATCGCTTCGCCGTTCACCTTCATCCAAGCACCGAGGTCTCGAAGAACTTGCTGCTGATTCTCGGGAATGACACCCGCGGCTGTTGGCGAAACATTCAAAATCAACTGCCCATTCTTGGAAACGATGTCCACAAGCGAGTGCAGCACAACGTTGGTGGGTTTGATCTTTAAGTTCTCGGTATAGCACCACGATCCCATGCTGATCGTGTCATCCGTGAGCCAAGCGAATTTGGTCACCTTATCCAAGCCACCTTTTTCAATATCGAGCACACCGATCGACTGCGGCAAGTCTTCTTGCTTGTAGGTCACGACGACGTCTTGGTCGTTCTTCGCGGCATGATTCAGATAGTGAGCCAAAAAGGCTTGCTGATTCGCCTCGGGGATCTCGTGTAGCCAACTGTCAAACCAGATCAAATCGGGACTGTAATTGTCGATCACCTCCTCGAGCTTCCCGTTCCACATCTCGAGGAACTCATCACGCGATATGTAGCCGTACATGATCGCCCGGTCGGGATCAGACAGGACCTCTTCAAAGTTCTTTTTTGCACCCTCAAAGTGCCCCGTCCATTTTCCCGGTTCGATTTCCCAAAGATTGTTTCGGGCGTGATGGAATGTGGTGACAAACTTCAACCCTCGCTTGCGTGCCGCCTTCTCCATTTCGCCGGTGATGTCTCGCTTTGGTCCAGTCTTGACGCTTGTCCAAGGCGTCAATTGGCTGTCCCACATTGCGTATCCATCATGGTGCTCGGCGACAGGCCCAACAAATCTGGCGCCAGACTGCACAAACAAATCACACCACTGGTCCGCATCAAATTCTTCAGCGGTGAATCCAGGCACGAACTTGTCGTAGGGATGCTCGATGGGCCCCCCGAATTTTTTATCGTGATGCCTTTGGACCCAGTTATCGGTCTCATTCATGTAGCGAGGATACCACTCGCTTCCGAATGCCGGCACTGAGTAGATTCCCCAGTGAAAATAGACACCAAACTTAGCGTCACGAAACCACTCGGGTGCAGGATCATGTTTCTCAAGCGACTCCCAAGTGGATTTGTAGGGAGCCACTTGATCCACCGAATGGTCTTGAGCGAGCAGCCGACCACCAAAAGCAAATGCGATTCCAAGCATCGCAGGAGTTAGAACACGAAGATTTTTCATTGATGCGATATCTAGCAAGGGCAGAGGATAAGAACGTGCGCCAATTGGCGGAAAGCTAAGCAGCTTCCCGCTCAAACTGAGAAAATGTTCGAAAACCATAAATCGCGATGACAATGAAACAGATCATCGGAAGGTAGAAAGAGTTTCGAACGCCAAGTTCATCGATGAACTTTCCTTGTAAAAGTGGAAGAAGAGCACCGCCCACAATTGCCATGATGAGGCCAGCCGATCCAAGTTTCGCTTCCTCTGAAGGCAATCCCTTTAACGCGATTCCGTAGATAGTTGGGAACATCAACGACATGCAGCCAGAGATCAAAACGAGGCAGGTCAAACCAGTTTTGCCTTCCAAGAAAATGGCCCCCAGTGTTAGGCCGATGGCTGCCGTCGCGAACGTAGCAAGCAACTTCCCGGGGCTGATGAATCGCAAGAGATAGGTGCAAACGAAGCGGCTCAAAAGGAAAATCACCATCGCGCAAATATTCCAATTCTGAGCCTCACCAAGCGTCAGTCCGACTTGCTCCATGCCGTAGTGGATAATGAAAGTCCAGCAAGTGATTTGAGCCCCCACATAGAAGGCTTGAGCCACGACCCCCTCTCGGTAATGGGCTTTTCCGACTAGGCGAGAGACAACTTCACCAAACGGAGCGTCAGCTTGCTCAGTTTTGAAGTCTGGCATTTTCGTGAATGCAAAAATGCCGAGAAAACCGAGCACAACACCCGCGATGACTACGTATGGCGTTCTCACAACACCTAAATCATGTTGTTGCATGGCATCGAAGGCAGCTACGTCGTTGGCCTTCATGTTCGCCAAGCCTTTACTGACGGCGCCATCGAGAGCGCCGAACTCCTCGTCGAAGTTCGGTAACCCATCAGGATAGTCAGCCTCAATGTAGCTCACCGCCTCCGCAGCCTTGCTTTCCATTTTCGAGCGAAACTCGCTCACGTCCAAATTGGGAGCGATAAAAAAAGATGCGACAAACATGCCGGTAAGCGAGCCGATCGGATTGAAGGCTTGAGCTAGGTTCAGTCTCTGCGTCGCGGTCTTGGCGGGTCCCATTGCCAAAATATACGGGTTACAGCTGGTCTCAAGAAAAGCTAAGCCGAAAGTCAGCACGTAGAAACCGGCTATGAAAATCCAAAAATTAGCCTGCAGGGAAGCGGGAATGCTTAGGAGTGCACCAATCGCATAGAGAGCGAAACCAAGCATGATCGCGCCCTTGTAGGAGTACTTTCGAATAAAGAAAACGGCCGGCAGTGCCATCGTGAAGTAACCGCCATAGAAGGCGAACTGCACGAGCGAGCTCTGGGTGTTACTAATCTGAAAGACTTCCTTAAAGACCTTTACCAACGGATTGGTGATATCGTTGGCAAACCCCCACAGCGCAAAACAACAGGTCGTCAAAATGAACGGCAGCAAGTATTTGCTCGGGACGACCGCATCAGCGTTTGCTTGTTCGGTTTCACCGTCAGTAGATGTGTCAATTTGGCTGCTCACAGTCAGGACTCCCGCTTATTTTGGACTAGCCAGTTGGTTATTTCGTCGCGAGGTTCGATGACCCCCGCTCCTTGTAGTGCACCCCAGAATTCGCCAGGCAATGGCTCATTGACAGCCGCCACCATGGACTTGGTTCGTTCAGGCTTCGTTGAGCTAAGGGCAACCGACTGAATCGCCGGATGACACAACCCGAACTGCACCGCAGCATGAAAAACAGATACACCATGCTGCTCACAGATCGCCCTCAAACGATCCCGCTTCTCGATTTTCACCGCGTGCGATGGATTGCTTGGGTCCACTTTTTGATAGTCGATAAACTGGCCACCGCTAAGAAAGCCACCATGCAAGACGGCTGAGTTGAAAACAACGACGCCTCGCTTTTGCAAATCGTCAAACACAGCTGACAGCTCGGCAGGGTGATCAAGGATCGTCCATGAATTGGCGAACATCGCCCAATCCAGCTTTATGTGCGAATCAATTTCGGCGATCACTCGCCAGTCCTTCGCGCCCACTCCGACACCCAACAACCCTCGCTCACTTTGGATCGTACGCAGTTCTTCGTAAGCGGCGAGCACATCAGCCAGTCGGCGATCACGCTCTTCGGGCGGTCCATCAACCAGAAACTCATCAGGATCATGAACTGATAGGAGCCGCGAACCAAACTTACCGAGCAACTCTTCGCCCTGCTCGAAGCAACGCCGAATTCCCGAAGCGCTAATGTCTTGGACTGCATCGTGCTCGATATCGAACCACACACCCGGTTCAAATGTCGGCTCGGGACCCTCCAGAGGCGTTTGCCGCCAACCCAATTTGTTGTTGATGATCACATCAGAGGGGTCGATTCCAAGAGATTCGAGATGGCGTCCCAGGACAGACAGGGCCATGCCAGCTCCGTACTTGCCCGCACTATCGATCACTAGCGGTAAGGCTGAACTTTGGAACCAAGACTCGATGCACTCGAGTTTCTCAGCATCGGACGCGGCTTTATAGAGATTGCCTAGTGAGCCGGAACCGAAAATCAATTTCGGAAGGTCCACATCAGCAAGCGAAGAGGGATCTGGGGAATTGCCCATCCAACCATCTGCTAGTGGCGAGATCAAAAATGTCGGTCGCGAGTATAATAATCCTAAGATCGCATGTAAATTGTTGGCCTGGATTTTCGCCAATCCTGCCTGCATGTCTCAGATGCTGGAATGTACCAACTCCCCGAGCGAGAGCGACAAAGGAGAATTCGCGACCTAAAAACACAATCTCTGAGATCCTAACCAACCTCACGCTTCACCTCCAGCCAAGCTGATCCGAACAGGTGGCCCGACTCAATTTCGATCAGAAATATCAAAATGTCGATTGTTAAACACGAATCAGTCTTTGACTGTTTTGTTATTGTGGTGTTGAATAGTGACAACAGGCACTTTCGAACGCGGTTCTTCAGATGAATCCAGACTCCATCCCTTCAGGCGACGCGGTGGGATCCCCCGAATCGAGTCAATCAATCGATCACAGCTCACCAAGCAACGGCTTGGAAGCCAACGAAACCCCGGAAGTCGGTTCCGGTGACCTGATCGATTCGACGGTGAAGGATGCCGCTCGCGGACTTGAGCCCGACCGATTACCCACCTTTGTTTCGCGACAGGTCGAGAAGGGCAAACGCTTCTACCTGAACTTGCGGCCAAACCCTGACGACAAGCTCGTGGTTGTTTGTGGCGGATACGAACAAGTTGAACCGGACTACGAGATCAACCGCGAAGAGCTACCCTACTACGCGATTGAACTAGTTGCTGGTGGACGTGGACAAGCGATTATCAACGGACGGCCCTATGACATCGAAGCGGGAAGCGTCTATGCCTACGGACCTCAGGTGCGTCACGTCATCAAGACAGACCCAGATCAACCGCTGCAAAAATACTTCATCGATTTCTTTGGAACTGATGGCCTCCCTCTGCTAACCAAGGCCAATCTTGAGGCTTGGGCACCGCGACGGGTCGGTGGACTCCACGAGTTAACGGGGATCATGGAAATGATCATCCGCGAATCGACCAGCCATCGCGGGGGCGTCCATGAGATCTGCGAACTCCTTCT
>JBCCKZ010000057.1:0-14992 GCA_039027135.1 Planctomycetota bacterium | reverse complement strand
GGGGTGATGATCCGCGTGCCGCAGAAGATCACGCGTGGTACTTCGACAATTCTGACGAGGGTCAGGCAGATGTTGGTCAGAAGGCGGTCAATCCATTTGGATTGCACGACATGGCCGGAAATGTGGCTGAGTGGACGGTCAGTCAGCACACCGAGGACTATTCCGAGTTTGCCGCGAGGTCACCGCTAAACGCGATTGATGTCGTGAAGTGGCCTGAGACTGGTTCGAACTGTGTGGTTCGAGGAGGTCATTGGCAAGATGATGTATCCCAGCTTCGACCTGCCGCTCGTCTGGCATCAGATGACGAAGAATGGAAGATTTCTGATCCGAGTTACCCGCTGTCGCCGTGGTGGTTCACGGATGATCCCGCTCGTGGAGTGGGTTTCAGAATCTTCCGATCACTTGAGCCATTGGATGATGATTTGATTGCTAGGTTTTGGGAGCCTAATGCAGCTGACACCAAGTTTGATATTCAAATTCGATTGGACGCTGGTCATGGAATCCGCGGCTTGGTCTATCGAGAACTCCCGCAAGCAGTCAATCGACCAGCGAACTAGAGCATGCGCTCGTATTCGAAGTCATTCAAATGACTTCGTAGCTTTCGCCAATCTCCAATACGATGGCTTTGCTACCTGCATTATCAACTTTTTGTGCCCAGTCATTGATGTCTTGGCTGATGGGCGGCCAAGTCCCGTAATGCGTAGGCAAGGTCACCTTTGGTTTGATCAACTTGACGACTTCAACACAGTCATCAATGCCCATCGTGAATAGATCACCCATCGGTAAGATCGCCACATCAGACTCACTGGCGTAGAAAGCCATGTCGCCGAAGTAACCCGTGTCACAGGCGAAGTAGATTCGTTTGTCTTGAATCGTTAATAGGAAGCCAACGGCGGTGCCGCCATCCTGGCCGTCGGGCATGCCGGAGGAGTGCAGGGCAGGGACCATCTTCAAGCGGCCGAAGGGTAAATCAATGGTCCCGCCAATATTCATTGGTTGAGTTGATTCGATACCCTTCCCGCCGTACCAAGTGGCAATCTCGAAGTTGGCGATGATTTGGCTATGGCATCGCTTTGCGATTGATTCGACGTCGGTGACATGGTCAAAGTGACCATGCGAAACCAATATATGAGAGATGTTCTCAAAGTCTTCAGCGGTCTGCGTCGCAGCTGGGTTATCGGTAAAGAAAGGATCGAGCAAAACACGATGTTCTTCGGTTTCGATCAGCCAAGAAGCATGGGATAGCCAAGTCAGTTTCGTCATGGGTTACATCTCGATTCCCTTCAGACGCGCGATCTCCATCGCGTCTTTGTCACCACGTCCGGAAAGACAAATCACCAGATGCTGATCGGGCGACATGTCGCTTGCTATATCAATCGCTTTGGCGACGGCATGTGAGGTTTCGAGAGCTGCGATGATTCCCTCGGTTTGTGCCAAACGATCGAAGGCTTTCATCGCAGCGTCATCACCGCATTCGATGTAATCAACGCGACCCTGGTCTTTCCAATAACTGTGTTCGGGACCAACGCCTGGATAATCGAGGCCGGCGCTCATCGAATGGACGTCGCAGGTCTGTCCATCGTCATCTTGCATGACATAGGAGAAACTTCCGTGGAGGACGCCCGGAGAGCCGAAAGAGAGAGGCGAGGCGTGATCACCCGGATCATGGCCTCGTCCACCCGCTTCGACGCCCACCAATCGGACTTCATCGTCGTCGACAAACGGATAGAACATTCCGGCCGCATTGGAGCCACCTCCCACGCAAGCGACCACACAATCGGGTAAACGCTCGAAGGATTCGATAGACTGCGTCTTGGTCTCGCGGCCGATGACCGATTGAAAGTCTCGGACCATCATGGGGAATGGGTGAGGTCCGATGACGCTACCGATGATGTAGTGGGTATTCTCGACCGACGACATCCAATCTCTCATGGCTTCGTTGACCGCGTCTCGAAGCGTCCTTGAGCCCGATTCGACGGGGAAGATCTCAGCGCCCATCAGTCGCATACTGAACACGTTGGGTTTTTGCCGGCGAACGTCTTCAGCCCCCATGTAGACCCTACAGGGAAGCCCAAAGTGAGCACATGCGACAGCTGAAGCGACGCCGTGCTGACCCGCACCAGTTTCAGCGATGACTCTAGTCTTCCCCATTCGGAGGGTCAGCAGTGCCTGGCCCAGCGTATTGTTGATTTTGTGGGCACCGGTGTGATTGAGGTCCTCCCGCTTGAGCCAGATTTGAGCTCCGCCTACATCGTTGGAAAGTCGTTTCGCATGGTAGAGCGGGTTGGCTCGTCCCACGAAGGTGCGAAGTAATTCTTCGAGCTCAGCGTGGAATTTCGGGTCTTTCTTTGCCGCTTCATACTCGACGACCAATTCATCGAGGGCTCTCGTGAGAGTCTCGGGGACGAAACGCCCGCCAAAATCGCCAAATCGGCCCCTATCATCGGGTACCTGGACGGCCGAATGGGTCGTTTCAGTGGCGGAGGCGGGCAGGTCAGCGGTGCTCATAATGCCAGTCTGGTGGGAGATGCAATGTGCCGGGGGGCGTTAAGCACTTCGTGCTCGAAATTCCCTGTGCAATTCTGAACCGATTGTCGCTTGGTCGTGAAAACCGGTCAAACGAGATTGCTAGGTGGGAAACGTCCAAATTCCCGCCACAGGGATCCAAGAATCTAGCGACAAGAGGATTTTGCCGATCTAATCTATCGGTTGGCCATTTAAATGGTTCAATCTGGCAGACGGCGATTATTGAGCGTTCTCCGATCCCACGTCCTGGGTTTTCCAAACCACTGGTTTTTTGATGTTACAGACCGCATCCGATCACAACGCGACCAAGACCGACTTGGCATTTCAAAAGTGCATCAATCCAGCTTGTGGGGCGATATTCGACGCTGGAACGATTCGGACGTCATGCGAAAAGTGTGGAGACCTTCTCGATATCGCCTACGATTGGGATCGCGCGGGTGTACCTGACCGGCTTTCAGACTTCGAGCGATATTGGTCGATGCGAACGGATCCGGTTCGCTTCAGCGGAGTTTGGAGATTTCACGAGCTGCTTCCCTTTGCGCCGAAGGACCGACTTGTCACGGTCGGTGAAGGGCAGACACTCTTGCAACAAACCGATAGCGTTGGCCAATACGTTGGAATGAATGCTGGGAAGTTGCACTTGCAATACGAGGGGATGAACCCTTCAGGCAGTTTCAAAGACAACGGCATGTGTGCCGCCGTGACACACGCTGGACTGATGGGCGCCAAGCGAGCCGCCTGTGCCAGTACGGGAAATACCTCTGCTTCGCTGGCGTTGTATTGCAGTGCGACGAGGATGATGAAAGCGATCATTTTCATTGGCAGTGGCAAGATCAGCTACGGAAAGCTTTCCCAAGCTCTCGATTACGGTGCTCTTACAGTTCAGATCGCAGGCGACTTTGACGACGCGATGATTCGTGTGCGTGAGGTCGCCAAAGAACTTGGGATCTACCTGGTCAACTCCGTCAATCCTTTCCGTCTGGAAGGTCAGAAGACGGTCATGTTCCGCGTGCTCGAGTCACTTGGATGGGAGATCCCGGATTGGATCGTTGTGCCCGGTGGTAATCTTGGAAATAGCAGTGCCTTTGGAAAGGCGTTCATGGAGCTTAAGCAACATGGATTGATCGATCGGGTTCCACGTTTAGCTGTAATCAACGCGGGCGGCGCCGACACGCTTTATGAGCTCTACGAGCGACGTGGGGTGCGTTGGAATGGCGGCAACGTCCAAATGGATCCGATCGTTGAGTACAACGACCACATGGATCGCGAGGGGATTCGCGCCGACACGATCGCTTCGGCAATCGAAATCAATCGACCTGTGAACCTGAAAAAGTGCCTCCGAGCTTTGGAGTTCATGGATGGTGTCGTTCGTCAGGTGCCCGATCAAGATATCTTGGATGCCAAGGCGAAAGTGGGTGCTGGTGGATTCGGCTGTGAGCCCGCTTCCGCGGCCTCGGTAGCGGGAGCGAAGCTTTTGCGTCGTGAAGGCGTGATAGCACCGAGCGATCGTGTCGTATGTATTTTGACCGGACACGAGTTGAAGGATCCGTCGGCTACGGTGGCTTACCATACGACCGATCAGGATCTATTCAACAAAACGCTTGGCGAACGAGGTGTGACCAAAGCCTCTCACGCCAATCGAGCGGTCGCCGTGCCCAACGAGCTTGATGACATTATCAAGGCAATTCAGCTCTACTCATAGCAAGGTGAGCGGAAGAGCGCCTGAAGAACGTTGACCGCGGAGTTGTTCCCGCGAACGGCTTAGCCCTTCCCGGTGGTCGAAACGTCCGACCTTCCCGGTGGGCGGGTGACTTCAAGTGTTTCACTCTCTGGCGTTTCGTCCATGCAGCATCGATATCAAACATCGCTTCGATGCGAATCGTGTCTATCCCAAGTCCGTGAAGGACTCGATGGTGAAGATCAAATTGCGAGTTGGTCGGTTGATCTGCGATCACCTCAGAAGACGCTTATGGTTGAATCAGAAGTTGCTGAAGCGACGGTCCGCCAGGCTGTTAAGCAGATATTTGCTGAGCATGGTTATACCGCTGAACCATTGACCTTCTCGATCGGTCGAAGCAAGCCTGAGACTGCATCATTCGAGAGCGAGTCTGATTTCAGACTTTCCAACTACTGGCCGTTGGGTTTAGTAGTTCTCCACCTCCTATTGGCATGCGGCTATTTTGCTTGGCGTGATACCGCTGATTTCTCTTGGTCAACCATGAGTCTGATGGCGGACTTCATGGGGGGATTCTTTATCGTGTTCGCATTCTTCAAATGGTTGAATGTGATCAAGTTTGCGGATGCATTCAGCACCTACGATGTGATCGCCAAGAGATCGCGGATCTACGCTCTCGCCTATCCTGCTATCGAGACCGGATTGGGTTCTGCTTTTATGTTTCGCCTTTTTCCGCTGGCAACTAATTTGATCACGGGCCTCGTGATGGCGGTCGGGCTGGTCGGAGTTGTCTCGGCGGTTCGCAGCGGACGCAGTATTCAATGCGCCTGCTTAGGCACGGCGTTCAACTTGCCGATGTCCGTTGTCACGATTGTCGAAAATAGCGTGATGCTGATCATGGCTCTGCTGGGTCTTTGGCATCTTCGCTGATGGATCGGACCAGCTTACAATTCCGCCATGAGCGAAAAACTATCTCTTGCCATGCATGGCGCGGCTGGGCGTATGGGACGACGCGTGGTCGCAATGATCCAAGAAGACCCCGATTGTGAACTCGTATCGGCCATTGAGCATGCGGATTGCCCGCATCTTGGAACGGACGCAGGAACGCTCGCGGGCTTGAGTCCGGCCGGTGTCGAGTTGTCCTCAAGTTGGCCCTCGCACGCTTCGGCTTTGATCGACTTTTCACTTCCGTCGGCTGTCGAAGGCGTCATCGCCAGTGCGGCTCAAGCGGGCATCCCCCTAGTCATGGCGACGACGGGTTTGGAAGAAGCTCAGAAAGCGATGCTGGTGGAAGCGTCAAAAAGCTTGCCCATCGTTTTCGCGCCGAGCATGTCTCCGGCGGTCAACGTGACCATGAAATTGGCTCAACAGGTTGCCTCATCACTGGGATCCGTTCCGGGAGGTTTAGATATTGAGATTATCGAACGACATCATCGCTACAAGGCTGATGCGCCATCGGGTACGGCTTTAAGGTTCGGCGAGCTCATCGCAGAAAAAATGGACGGCGAAGTAAAGCACTTGCACGGTCGAGAAGGTGAAACCGGTGCACGCACCCAAGCCGAAATCGGCTATCACGCCGTTCGCGTCGGTGACAATCCGGGTGAGCATACGATCGTTTTTGGAATGCTCGGTGAGCGAATCGAGCTCAATGTTGCTGCCAGTAATCGCGATTGCTACGCCACCGGAGCGATCGTGGCGGCGAAGTGGCTCACGGGTAAGCCCGCCGGGCTCTACAACATGTTTGACGTGTTAGAGCTTTAGAGAATGGTTTGTGGTACCGATTCGAATCGGTACCACAAACACTCTAGACGCTAGCGACTAGGACTTTCGTCGTCGTCTCAGGACTGCGCCACCAGCCATCAAGCCGATAACGGCAAGTGAGCTTGGTTCAGGAACGGCAGTTACCGTAATGCGAAGACTTGATAGGCCAGGTGAAAATCCACTTGGCACACCAGCAAAGTCACCAAACGGATCAGTTGGATCGCTTATGATCGGACTGCCTGAGCTGGCCAACGTGCCATCACTTTGAATGGTTCCTAGGAAGGTCACGGTGCCATTCTCGTCCAATCCACCCGGTGGCATAGAAACGGGTAGCGATGGATCGAATGCCTGATTAGGTGGCGGAGCAAACGCAAAGTCGTTGACTTCGGTTCCCGCGTCATAGAGACGATCAAGCGTGAACGTCAGCGGATTCCCAACCGACAATCCACTGATGTCAAAACCAGATGTAATGTCGTTGCTGAGAAACCAGTCATTGCTGGGAAGCAACATGGTTGCAAGCGTTAGTTGACTGGTGGCGGTCAAATCTACACCCTGGAACAAGAGCGACGCCGAGTCGAAAGGCATCAGAACACCGTTGGTATTTTGCGCCTGGCCAAAGCCACCAGATTCGAAGTCCGATGTGACAGTACCGTTCATGCCCACTTCAGCCAGCAGTTCTAATCCTGCTGAGGCCGCTTGGCCACCTTGGAAGAGATCAAATGTGCCGTCATGGAGTCCGGCAAAAACGGGCGTGACCCAGGTTCCACCGGTCTGACCGGTGTTTTCGATGGTAACACGAAAGTCGGTGGTCTGAGCATGGCTCGTCGCACCAATGACGCCAGCGACGGAAAGCACCGTCGCCAGCAATCGAAATTTGAGATTCATGGGGGGAAAACTCGAGAAAAGGAAGATCTGGCTACCGTCTTCACCAATTGATGAACACAAACCGACAGCCGACTTGTCGGCAATGACCAGCCGCGTCTTCCGTCCGCCGCCTAGATATCCCAGTTTTTCAAATTTTCCCGTAAACCGCCCGGCGGCTCTTTGCGTCATCGCACGTCGATTGGCCCTGTAGAGCGGACCTGTGTTCAATCATTTTGCTGACGTGCCTCTTCGAAGCCCTTGGCTCGGAGCAGGCAAGCATCGCACTTCCCGCAGGGCACGCCGCCCTCGCCCGGGTCGTAGCATGAAAGCGTCATTGAGTAATCAACCCCCAAGTCCCAGCCACGTCGGATGATTTGGCCTTTGGTGAGATCAATCAGAGGGGTGTGGATCTTCAAAGGTTCAGGAGCCTCAACCGATTCTTTAGTGGCCAAGTTGGCCATCGTCTGAAAGGATTTAATGAACTCCGGTCGGCAATCGGGATAACCGCTGTAGTCGAGCGCATTGACCCCAATGAAAATGTCTCGGCTGTGCACGACCTCAGCGACCGCAAGGGCGTAGGAAAGAAAGATGGTATTACGAGCGGGAACATAGGTCACCGGAATCTCGGTACCGATCTCGTCGACGGACTCCGATTTGGGTACTTCGATCGACTCATCGGTCAAAGCCGAATGTCCCAACGAACCCAGATCGACATCGACGATGCGATGAGAAAGACACCTGTAGTGTTCGGCTAGCTTCTCGGCACGATCAAGTTCGTATCGATGCCGTTGTCCGTATCGGAAGCTAATCGCGTGAACTTCAAAGCCCCGGTCTTTGGCAATGGCTAAGCAAGTCGCACTGTCCAACCCACCAGAGAGCAACAATACAGCATCTCGTTTTTGGCTCATGACTTCTTCCAAAGCTTGCGCCCGATCGATGGCGTGTAGTTTGTCCAATGAGTGTCGCCACTAATATCCGCTTCGATGACTGTCATGTACGAAGCGAGCTTGGCATCTAAGTTATCGATGTGGTGTAGCGCTGTCGCTTCCAAAGTCACCGGTACCTTGGGTGAGCCATACTCAAGCAAACCGTGATGACTCACGATGAGATGTTCAAGCAACATGATCGTTTCTTCAGGCATTGGCGGATCAATCTGTGCCGCTCTTTCGCCAAGCATCTGTACTCCAATCACGATATGTCCAACAAGTTGGCCGCGATCGGTGTAAGTGAGGTCCCCATCGCCCGAGAGTTCCTCGATTTTTCCAAGGTCATGAAGGAACGCGCCCATCACCATTAGGTCAGCATTCAGCGGTTCGTACCTCGAGGCGATCCACGCTGCCATCTCCATCATGTCGGCTGTGTGTTTAACGAGTCCTCCCGGAAAAGCGTGGTGATGGCTGACGGCGGCAGGTGACTTTTTGAATGCGTCGGTAAATTCTCTGTCATTCAGGAACGCCTGGCCCAGCCGCCGAAGATGCACATCACGCAGGCCATCGACTAGGATTCGCACGCGTTCGAGATCCCCTTTGGCCGCATCGGGATCAAAGGCATCAAAGTCATTCATATCGACCGAATCAGCTTCTACAGCTGTCACCGCGGTCGCAATGATCTGTAAGCTTCCATTATGGGTCTGGGTTCTGCCACTGAAGAGAGCAAAGCCACCTCGCTCGAACGACTCGAAGACTTTTTCGTCTGCGTTCCACATCATCGCGGCGATCACGCCTGTGCGATCGGCAAGTTTTGCCAGGATGTACTTGCCACCCTGGCGATTAACCCTGAGCTGCTTGTCGGCGACTCGAAAGACCTGTTCGATGGACTGGCCATCACTTAGATCGCCAACCATTGTTCGTTGGTTTGGGAACAGCGGAGTTGACATTCGATGGTTCCAGCGATGCGCGACAAAACCCCAGCTTTGGCGGTCTTCGTCGGGAATGCAAGCGGGGCCGGAATAGTTCCCGTCGACTTCTTTTGTAGCTAGAATACGTGTTAATGAGCGAGATCGACACCGCCAAGATGTCCACCACCGGCAGCACGATCAATTTAGTGCGTAGCTCTCATCCGTGGACCAAAGCCGATAGTGCCGCTGGGGTGGTGCTGAGATATCTCATGCCTATGCGACGGCTTTTGACCGATATGACCGGCTCCAATGAACTTGCCGATAAGTCGCTGAAGGTCCTGATCAGCCATTTGGCAGCTTCTGGATTCGGCGAGCACAAGAAGGGTCGATTGAGGGATTTCTTGCTTCGTGGTTTGCGTAGTGCCTGCAAGATGGCGATTGCTGAACTCGACGATAAAGACAAGGTCGAACCAAATCTGGACTTGGCGACGCTGGACAGCAAAGCGTGGTTGGTTTACTGGCGAGATGGACTGCTGGAACGAGCCTGGCGGAGCTTGGAGCGGTACCAGCACTCGAACTCACATGAACCGGTTCACACACTTTTGCAGCTGACGGCATCTGAAGAGCTGATTGATTGGGACCTGATTGCAGCCAAGATGAATGGTGGTGTTAGCGACACCGATGGCGAGCCTTGGTTGGCTTCGAAGCTACCGCCGATCAATGATCTCGCCCGTCAGTTGTTTGCCCAGTTTGTGGCGGACGAAGTCAGCGAGACCCTGCAGGACCCAAATGCTGTCGACGTCAAACGAGAGATCCAGTTTTTGGGACTCAATAAAGCCTTCACGGGAATGACGATCTAGGTTTCTTTCGATCGCTCGATGGGGTCATAACCGATTCAACCGGATCGAATCGGGAAGCGGCAAGAAGTAGTTTCATGGTGGTTGGCTTAAATGGGGCTAGTTGAGCTAGAATGGAGGTCGCTCGAGGAACCCACCTACCGAGTCCCGCCACGAGATAATGATCTACCAACAAAATCTGTTGTTTTTGTGCGCTTTCACGCTAGCGTCACATTCGGTTTCTTTCGCCTTCGCTGAGGATGAAGCGAATCAGCCTACTCAGGCCGATGAATTAAAATACGCCTTGGATAGTGAGGGGCGGCTGGTGCAGTTCGAGAGAGACATCGCGCCGATATTCAATCGTCATTGTTCGGATTGCCATGTGGGCGATAGTGCCAAGGCCGACTTCAACATGGACGATTCCGAGCTTGTGATGGACTACATCGAGCCCGAGTCGGCCGCAGACAGTTTTCTCTACACCGACTACCTGTTGGCTGAAGACGAGGACCTGCTGATGCCACCTCGAAGCCATGGTGGTCCGATGTCGGCTGGCGAGCTCGCGTTGATCCGAACTTGGATCGATGAAGGTGCTCATTGGCCCGAGAATGCGACGATTTCGGGAGATACTGAGATCATCGCGGCGCAGGCAATCGTACCGGCAGTCGCGGCGACCCTGCCGATGAGAGTCTGGATGGCTCAGGGGTTCCTGCACCCGGCCACCGTGCACTTCCCAATCGCATTGCTCCTGTTGGGCGCGGCATTCGTCGTTGTGGGATGGAAGTGGCCCGTTTTGGGGACTCAGATTCCTTTAGCGTGTTTGATATTCGGCGCATTGACATCCATCGCATCAACCGCGATGGGATTCGCTTTCGCGGTCGAACGTGGATACGGGGCTTGGGACCGGTTCGATGCCGAGATCATGACACGCGAAGTCTTTTGGCACCGATGGAGTGCCGTCGTCGTCACTGTACTGGCGACCGGATTTGCGATTGTGGCATTGATGGCCATCAAGAAGCAATCGGCGAGACTCACGGCAGCATGGAAAGTCGGGCTTCTCGCCTGTGCAGCGATGGTTGGTGCAGTGGGACACCAGGGCGGTGAGATGAGTTACGGCGAGGACTTCTATCCCAAAGCGTATCGAACCTTGATGGGGCTGCCTGATCCGGATGATGCCGAGGCTGAGAACGGCGAGGCTTCGGCCGGCGGCACCGAAACCGCGGGCAGTGCGGCTAGCTCGGGTGACGTGGTATCGTAGGGTAGTCCCCTAACCCTATCGGCTTCACGTTAATGAACTTGGCACCAGATCGTTTTATCAATCGAGAACTCAGTTGGCTCGAATTCAACGAGAGAGTTCTCGACCAGGCGATCGACCCGGCGTTACCCATGCTCGAGCGGGCCAAGTTCCTCGCCATCACCAGCAGCAATCTCGATGAGTTTGTGATGGTCCGCTATGGCTCGCTCAAAATGCAGTACGCTCAAAATGCGATGCAAAGAGATCCGGCGGGTCTGACGATGAGCCAGCAGATTGAAGGAGTTGCGGCGCGGTGTCACACGATGGTAGAGCGACAGTACTCGATCTACAACGAACAGGTGTCTCCTGGTCTAGCTGAAGCCGGTGTGCAGAGAATCTGCATGGAGAACGCGACCTCGGCTCAACTAGAGGCGGCCGATCGTTGCTTTCACCAAAAAGTGCTACCGGTGATCTCTCCGCAGGCGTTGGTTTATGGCCAGCCATTGCCCTTGCTTTCGGGCTTAGCAATGCACTTGTGTGTGCGGCTGAGGAGCCTCGATCCGGAGCGTCCTTTCGACTACGCGATCGTGCCATTGAGCGGATCAATTTCCAGGATGTTCCCGCTTCCGGTTGAACAGGGGCACGGTTATGTCTTGGTGGACGATCTCACTTGCCACTTCATCGACGCGTTATTTCCCGGTCGCGAAGTGCTTGAATCGGTTGCGTTTCGAGTGACTCGAAACGCCGATGTTGAACTTCGAGAAGACGAGGCCGCTGACTTGATGATGGGCATGGAGGACGTTCTCGAAAGTCGCCGAGAATCAAAGCCTATTCGTTTGGAGTATTCACGGGGCGCGTCTGACGAGATGCTCGCCTTCTTAAGTGAAAGCTTTGGACTACGACAACGAGAACTCTATGCAATTGATGGCCCGCTGGACTTGACCCATCTGTTCGGCCTTTATGGCCTCAGTGGTTTTGATTCCTTAAGAGACGAAGCGTGGCCAAGCCAGCCTCACCCGCTGATCGATCCTTCAGAGTCGATGTTTGAGAATATCGCAAACGGTGATCTACTTTTGATTCATCCCTACGAACAGTTCGAACCAATCATTCGAATGATCGAAGAAGCCGCGGTCGATCCCGATGTCTTGGCCATAAAGCAAGTTCTTTACCGCACGAGCGGAAACAGCCCCATCGTTGAGGCGCTAATGCGCGCGGCTGAACGCGGTAAGTATGTCACGGTGATTGTGGAATTGAAGGCTCGGTTCGACGAAGCTCGCAACATTGAGTGGGCCAGGGAGATGGAGCGACGCGGCGTCCAGGTCATTTATGGCATTCGTGGACTGAAGACTCATGCCAAGGTGTGCATCATTGTTCGTCGACAAGCGGACGGTATCGTCAGGTACCTTCATTTTGGCACTGGCAATTACAACGAGGCGACCGCGAAGTTGTACGGCGATGTTTCATTGCTCACATGCGATGAAACGCTTGGGCAGGACGCGACATCGTTCTTCACAGCGGTCTGTGGCGCGAGCGAGCCTCAGGCGATGACGAAACTGGCTGCGGCACCGCTCACTTTGCGAAGAAGGATCTTGGAGCTGATCGATTCAGAAACCATGAGAGCTCGCCAGGGGCTCAAGGCATCGATCACTGCAAAACTGAATGCTTTGGTAGATACGGAGGTCATCGACGCACTCTATATTGCGAGCCAAGCGGGAGTCAAAGTGCGATTGAATATTCGCGGTGTTTGCTGTTTGCGACCGGGAGTGGTAGGTCTGAGCGAGAATATTGAGGTCGTATCAATCATCGATCGATACCTCGAGCACGCTCGAGTGATTGCCTTTCACCATGGGGGTAATCAACAGCTGTTAATCAGCAGCGCCGACTGGATGCCAAGGAATTTAGATCGTCGTGTTGAGTTGTTGGTTCCCGTTGAAGATCCGAAATGCCAGGAGAAGCTTCGTGAGTGTCTGCGAACCTACTTCGAGGATAACTCTCACGCCTGGGTGATGCAGAGCAACGGCTCTTACACTCGGCGAGCTCCTGATAACGCTGATTCATACCGGGCTCAACGGAAGTTGCACGAAGATGCTGTGGCGACGACAAACCGGCGTCGTCAAAACCGTCCGGTGAGATTTGAGATCCACGAGCCGACAAGCTGAGAACCTATCCTAGAACTTCAGCCGGAACTCGCTAGCGTCCGGTTTTGACGAAAACCGCGGGCTAGCGCCCAATCGGCTGATAGGCATTCGGATAGACACCAAGCGTCTAGACTTGGTGCCAAGTGAGCGGCTTCGAGTCCGTTCGAACAATCATCTTCTTGGCTTCCAAATCGAGCTGGACCGTTTTGGCCCACCATGCTGACTTCGCGCCACCCGGCCACAAGTGGTCCGGTAGATGAGGCAAGATTGCCTCTTGCATTTCCTTTTGTGTGATACCGGGCGCCCTTTGGGGAACGACCTTGAGAAGAACAGCTTTCATCGCTTCGTACTTGTCTGCATTCACACGGGAAATCTGCCCAGGACAATTGATATTCTCAATTTCAATCGTATCGTTGCGGCCCATGACTGGTTCTCGTTGTCAAAAACGGGTTCTTCATTGATGAAATATCTTATTGACTCAGGGCTCTTGAAGGTCCTGGTTAAATAACTCAATGATCTCAGGGTTCTCGCTCTGGTTTGCGAGTTCTCGAAGAGTGATCCCGTTTGTGGCAACTTGATTGATCAGGTTTGGAAACCTCTGGGTTAGTCGCTTGACCCACTTTGAATCCTGCTGCTCAATGGCGTAAACCAGATCATCAATCTCGATGGCCAAAAGCCCGCCGAGCTCACGAAAGTGTTCAATAGCCCAACCGGCTGGCGTCGCACCGAATGTCGCGTCGAAGCTGTTGGGGGCTGCGCCTCGCTCAATCAGCATCCGGACCATAGTGCGGTGACCATTGAGGGCCGCGTAATGAAGCAGTGTCGCGCCGTCCTCATCTTGGACGTAAACTAGTTCTGGCTCTTCATCCAAATGCTGGATCGTAGTTTCGAGATCTCCTCTCTTCACCGATTCGAAGACTTGGCTCTCTGACATAGCGATATCCGGTCTCAAAAGGCGTCATATGAAAGGCAGTGGCCTCCAGCCGTGGATTAATGAACCCATCCAGAGGACATCTTGAAATCAATCATAACCGACTACGTCAGCAAGGGACGGCACCATGTCACAGTGACTCACAGCCATTCTGCTCTCGTGACCAGCACAACGAGAGACTGAAAAATAAAGTTCAATAACACATCACGTCTCACGAACTTTGTTCAACGAAAAGATCCTAGAAAGCTACTCTTGATCGCCCTTGATTCGATCTGAGACCTCAGACATCACGAAGAACATCTCCTGAGCAATTTGCCGACACCGTTCATCGTAGGTGAGTGCTTCTTCCGGGGTATTGTCGGAGACTTTTGGATCGTTGTAGTGAAGTGGGAATCTAGCATCGGCTCCGGAAACCAAAGGACATCTTTCATCAGCATCGGAGCAACACATCATGGCTGCGAATCCCTTCTCTGGATTTCCTTCAGACGAATAAACCTTTGAGAAGGTTTTCACGGGAGGTTGTTTTTCAGCGTACTGAATCAGGTAGATGGGGTTTGAGCCCGGCTTTGACTCAACTATCGATAGCCCCGATCTTCGAAGAGCACGAATCGTCCGGATGTTGCACGCGGTGGCTTCCGTTCCGCCTGAGAAGCACTCAACGTTTGGCACGTTGTAGTAAGCCGCCGCCGTTTGGAACCACACTTGGGCCAAGTGACTTCGACGGGAATTGTGTGTGCAGATGAAATTCAGTTTTGCCGAATCACCTTTTCGGATTTTCTGAACAACGTAGTCAACGATCCCTGAAAGAAACTCTTTCCGTTCCTCGGGCAGAGAATCGAGCGATTGGTCGACGCTTTCGACGAAAGGGCGCACGGGCTCAATGAGTTCGGCTGAAGCGTTAGGAGCTAACAGATTCATTGAAAAGACCAACATGACGGAGGTGTAGAGACGGAGTTTCATTCAGAGGCTTTCAACGTTCAAGACGATAGGCAATCGTTGACAATAGTTTAGCCTCCCGATTTGTCATCGTATCTATACAAGATGGTCGATGGGCGTGTTCGATTCGGGCTTGGCGTGATTCTTAATCTAGTTAGCGAAGAACCATCCACGCTCCCAGAACGAAGAGGAATGTCGTGCCAGCGAGGATCGCACAGGCAATCATAAAAACTCGCCACGAGAATTATTGTCTTGAT
>JBCCKZ010000056.1:0-15029 GCA_039027135.1 Planctomycetota bacterium | reverse complement strand
GGCGAAGGTCGGTCCTGGGAGATGTACACCTCGCCAGTGTGGAGGAGGGTGAAGTCACCGGGAGCAATATTGGACTCGGGAACGATCAGAATCACGACAGCATCTCGAGGTGGTTCCTCGAGGGTTTTGAGCAGGCAGTTAGCGGATTCTTCACCTAGAAAGTCCGCGTCTTCAAGGATCGCTACCTTCCTTCGCCCGCTCTGAGGGCGAAGACGTAGGTCGCGGCAGAATCCTTCTTGCATGCGTGCGTCGGGAGGACCGATCAAAAGCTCGATGGGGATCGAGACGCGGTTTTCGGGCTTCTTGACTCGCACGACGTCGGGGTGCGATCCCGCAGCAATCTGTTGGCAGGCCTCGCATTGGCCACACGGTGCCATGTCAGCGGGGTGAGCATTCGGGCAAAGCAGCGTCCGAGTCAACAGCGATGCAACGGTGCGTTTGCCGACGCCCGGAGGCCCGACAAAAAGGAAGCTTCCCGAAAGTCGATTTTGCTTGAGGGCTGCTTGAAACCAATGGCGAGCTCGGTCTTGGCCAATCAGGTCATCCCAGCTAATCATCGCCCTCGATCCGCACGATCTTCTCGACTCGACCCTCGTGGCGTCCGCCATCAAAGTCGGTGGCGATCCACATCCGTACTAAGTCGTCGACTGGACGATCTCCGATCATGTCGCCAGGCAGGCAAAGCACATTCACATCGTTGTGTCGTCGGCTGATTTCGACCATGACTTCGTCATAACAAGATGCCGCCCGAACGCCAGGGAATTTATTGGCAACGATACACATCCCTATGCCCGTGCCGCAGATCAGAATTCCGCGATCGACTTCACCGGTTGAAACAAGCCGGGCCACTTCGGAAGCAAAGTCCGGATAGTCGACCGGCTTGTCGTCCGACGTTCCGAAATCACGGACGTCATGACCATCGGCGGACAGACTTTGGACGAGGCGCCGTTTGACTTTGTAGCCTCGGTGATCACTAGCAATCGCTATCGAAATCGGTGCTTGGGCCATTCTATGTCTCCCCCGATTTGATCATTTGAGGAAACCATTGGTCGTCAACCAAGCGATCGAGCCACTGGGAAAGTTCGTTTCGCATTTGATCGGCGCAGCTCCGGTACACTTCCACCGGCATCCCCACCGGATCAGAAATGTCACCGCCGTCGGATCTCAAGGTGTGGACGCTTTCGTGCATCGACGGCCAAGCGGCTAGAATCGCGGCTCGGTGATGGCTCGTCATCGTCAATATGATATCAGCGGAGTTCATGATTCCATCATCAAGTGGACGACTGGCGTGATCGGTTAGATCGAGGCCATTTTCTTGGGCGACCTGGACTGCCTGGGGAGATGCTCTCATTCCGCTACCAGCGGCTACGCCAGCTGAAAGAACCTCGATACGATTTCCGCCAAACTTCTTTTCCACGAGTTCTTTCAGGATGACTTCCGCCATGGGGCTCCGACAGGTGTTCCCTGTACAAACCAGAGCGATTAGCGGTTTGACTTTTTCGGACATGGATTCCTGCTTTAAAACTCCCTCACGCAGGGTTTCAACCCTTGCGCCATCGACTTTGACGATGGTCGACGCCGCCGCGTAATGCGTTGGACCGTCATCCAATAGCATATCAATTTTATCGCCCAGCTCTGCCTGGACCGACTCGGCGGTGGTTAGGTCCGCTTTTCCGCTGATATTCGCGCTAGTCAAGAGCATTGGAGCGGAAAGAAATCGATGGATGTGGGAAATAATTCGGTGATCACACACGCGGAAACCAACCCAATGTCCGTTGCTGGTCATTTTCTCCCGGATCACCTGTGGAATCTGATTGAGCGCTGATAGCGGGTTATCGCAAGGAAGCACCATCGTGAGCGGTCCCGGCCAGCATCGACGACTGAGCCGGCGGGCGACCGGCGATGCGGAAATGTAGAAGTCTTGGGCGGCTTCGCGGGATGCAAATGCCGCTGCGAGAGGTGCTGAGGCAGATCTTCCCTTAATCTCATAGAGTCTCTCGATTGCCCGTGGCGCGAGGGCACTGACGGCTAGGCCGTAGACGGTTTCCGTGGGAACACCTACGACGCCTCCTTCGACGAGGCACTGGACGGCGGTGTGGATGTAGTCTCTCGGATCGTCGGTCAAACGTAGGTCGAAGACTTTGGTCACAGGCGGCGATCGAAAAGGAATTTGGCTGAGAAGGCCCAAATTGTAGCGCCGTGGTGTCTCAGCTTGAAGTGCCGAAGGTCGCCGGCCCCCATACCGGGTAGAATCAGGGCATGGGAAAAATCGATCGTCGTTCGTTTCTCGCAGGTTGTGTGGCTGCTTCGATTGTCGGATGCGTTCCGCAGTCCATGCCATTCGAGCCGCAATTACTGTGGGGGCGTCGTGGATTCAGTGACGGGCGATTCATCAAGCCTCGGGCGATCGCCATCGATGAAAGTGATCAGCTTTACATCGTAGACACGACGGGCCGAATCCAGGTTTTCGACGCGGACGGGAATTTTCTGCGAGGCTGGGCAACCCCGCAAACCGAGAACGGCCGACCAACAGGATTGGCATTTCAGACTTCGAAGCAAGCGTCTGACGGGCAATCAAAATTGCTTGTTGCCGATACGCATTATTACCGTGTGCTGGCCTACAGCCCGGATGGTGAGCTGCTCGAAGAGAACACAATCGGTGGAACTTCGGGCAGGGGGCCCGGCGAGTTTGCGTTTGTGACGGACGTTGTGACCGATGCCAATGGTTGTTTCTACGTGGGGGAGTACAACGATTCGGATCGGATTCAAAAATTTGATCCCGATGGAAAGTTCATTTGTCAGTGGGGCGGAACGGGAGAAAAGCCGGGACAGTTCTTTCGACCGCAGAGCTTGGTGGTTGCCGAAAATACACTTTGGATTGCCGATGCATGCAATCATCGTATCCAGCGGTACGATTTGGCTGTCGAAAAACCCCAACTCATTGATGTGGTTGGGGCATCGGGCTCACAGCGAGGGCAATTGGCTTATCCCTATGGTTTGGTCGTCCCGCCAGATTCGACCGACTTCATTGTTGTTGAGTACAAGAACGCTCGCGTGCAAAGGTTTGCCTATGACGGAACTTGCTTGGGCGTTTGGGGAGGTCCAGGGCTTCAACCCGGTCAACTCAACCAGCCTTGGGGCATTGTTCTTGACTCGCAGAATCGAGTTCACGTGCTCGACAGCAACAATCATCGTGTCCAGCGAATCGCAATGAACCAAATTGCCTGACCTGAAAAGTCAGCACAGAAGTCGCCTCGAGAACGCTGACCAGACGTGTCAATGGACGCAGCGATGATACACATGTCAGCAGAAAACAAATCACTTCCTGGGGGAACTCGAATGACCAGCCAACTTCGCCAAGCCATGCGGGACCATGACAAGTACGTGATCGAAATGGACTACGACGATGCTCGAGGCAATCGTACGCACCGCGTGGTCAGTCCGATCCGATTCATGGGTTCTTACCGATTTTTGGGACTTTGCCTGTGCCGAGAGCAGCCTCGACAGTTCCAGCTTTCACGATGTCGCAATATTAAGCTCGTTCCCGCCGAGGAGATTCAGGCGCCCGTTCCGATCGAATCGCTGAATTGAGGCACATTGATCTCTCGTAATCCGTTCCGTGGGTAGCGCTGCCTAAGACTCGTTTGTTTTGGTCCACTGACGGTTTCGCTCGCTCTAGGACAGTGAATTTTAAGCAAGTTGCCCCTCCGAGGTGATGACCGCCTTGTTTTCGACTTGTTGAGCCGCGAGAGTCTCGTCTTGAAGAGTCGATCCACTTTCCGACGGCGACAGCGCATTGTTCAAATCCTCGGATGGACAGGCTGGCACTGAGATCGAGACTGAGAGGCAACGCAAGTTGAACGAGTATTCTTAGGTATTCAAGACTAGACGATCCCGGCTAGGGTGAACGACGGCTTAACGTTGTGTACATATCACGCCCTCTAGCGAAGGACTCCCGAGATGGAAAGCTTGCCACATGGAGCCTAGCGTCTAGTGCGGTAAACTCTCTGTTCACGTGAATCCGTTCCTTAATAAGACTGCACCCATTAACGTCGACGCTTCACATGAAGGTACCCGTTTACCGGCGGCTCATAACCTGACGCCTGGTAATGATCGGCGATTGTGGCTTGACGTTCGAGTTCGCTTGGTCGGTCGGTTCGCCGCGATGAATCAGACCCAAGTGGCAAACGTGCTGCGATCGGAGGGAATGGTCGTCGTTCAGAAAGACCAACCGGCTGATTGGATCGTTGTTGGGGGACGCCAGTCTCCACTTTCGGAAGCCGATCTCATTGGAAGGGATGGTTTCGAGGCAGCGCGGACGGGTGAATTGCAGGTGTTGGGAGAAACTGAGCTTTGGGAACGACTTGGTTACGTCGATCTCGAAGACACGCATTGCGACTACTACACGCCTGCAATGCTCGCGGATTTGTTGGGTGTTTCGGTTCGGGTCATTCGGCGTTGGCATCGTCTTGAATTGATTCATCCAGTAAAGACGTTGCACCAGCTTCACTATTACGATTTTCAAGAGGTCGCGACGGCACGACGTCTCGCCCATTGGATCAACGAAGGGGCTGAGCCTCGGGTCATTGAAAAGCACTTGGCTCGGTTGGTTGGCGTACTTCCTCATATCCAGCGGCCGCTCGACCAGCTGCAGATCTTGGTCGAGGGCGGTGATGTATTACTGCAAATTGGACAGGGGCTGATCCAGCCTGATGGGCAAATGCGGATGGACTTCGCGGATGATATGGGGATGCCCGAAGTGGAAGAGGCCAGGCTTAGGGATTGGCCTAGCGAGATCGTTTCCAACGAGCGCGAACCCGAGATCGATGAGAATCCTCGCATCCTGCCACTATTTGGAGGTGTTGACGGGGGCGAAGATCTAAGCGAATTGGACCCTTCTGACACACTGCATCGTGTCGATGAGCTGGAGGGTTGCGGGGATCTTGGGGGGGCAATTCAGCTTTTGCAGAGACTCCTTGTCCAGGAAGGACCACGAACCCATTGGTGTCTCCATTTGGGGGAGCTGCATTATGCGGCCGGCCATGTGGAAGCCGCATGCGAACGATTTCGCATGGCGGTCGAGCTCGACAGTGGAGCGGTGGAGGCTTGGGCCGCGCTGGGAATGGTTCAGGAGGAGCTGTCGCAGTTCGAAAACGCTTGTTTTGCTTTTCGCAAAGCGCTCGAGTTGCATCCTGAATATGTGGAAGTCCACTATCAACTTGCGGTACTGTTGGATGAGCGAGGAAGGCCGGATGATGCCTTGACCCACTGGCGACAATTCTTGGAACTAGCCCCAGGGTCACCCTGGGCCGATGAGGCACGCGGTCGAATCGCTTGTGTCGAGAACACCTAGAACAACCGTCTTTTCATGAACGAAGTTTCCGAGAATGTCCAGAGCCAGCCACTCAGCGATGTGGTGCCGTCACCCGTCGTGAGTTTTAAGTCTTCATTGGTTGCAGTTTTGATTGCTTTGGCGATGTGGGCTTGGCTATTGATTCCCGGTTGGGTCGCCCCTCTGACCCAATTCCATTTCACGGCGATGATGACGGCCGGGTTGGCGGGTGGCATTGCCCTCACGGTCTGGTGGATTAGCCAAACAGCATTGACGGCAATCTCAAGATTTCTCGGTTGGGGCTTTGTCGTCGCCTTGATCGCGATCAGTTTTGTGTTCTTGGATTCTTCGTTGCTGCTCTTGATGGCCGTGATGGGCATACCGATTGCCCTGTCGATGGTTGCTTTGGGGCTGTTGCTCGGTTCTGGGCGGGCATGGAAGTTATCCAAGTGGATTCCGTTTGGATTGCTGCTGGCCTTCGTGCTGGCGGCTCAGTTGGTTCGCGCTGATGAGATGGATGCGGCCTTCAATCCGACTTTGGTCTATCGATATGCTGATTCTCCCGAAGAGGTTTTCCTGGCTGAACTTGGGGCGAGCCAAGTTGAACCACCGAACGCATCGGAGAATGGAGCATCGGTTGACGCTGAGTCACCATTCGTTCTGGTGAAGCTTCCTGAAGTGGTGGGAGAATCTGATTGGACGGAATTTAGAGGTTCTGGTCGTCGAGGTGTTGTTCAATCAGTTTTTGAAACCAACTGGGAAGCCAAGCCTCCCAAAGAGATATGGCGTCGTAAAGTGGGCCCCGGTTGGTCGTCAGTTACGGTCGTTGGCGATGCGGTCTTTACTCAAGAACAACGAGGCCAAGATCAGTACATCACCGCCTATCGGCGCACCGATGGTCAGCCACTTTGGGAACTGGGTCGTCCGGGACGTTTTGAGGCTTCGATGGGAGGGCTTGGCCCACGCGCCACGCCGACGTACTTCCAGGGACGACTGTACGCCACGCTGGCAACGGGCGTTGCCGTGTGTGTTGACCCGGCAACTGGTGAAGAGCTTTGGGAGTTTGACCTGACCGAGGGTCGAAAGTCGCCGATGCCACCGTGGGGCTTTTCCGCATCACCTTTGGTATTTGACGGAAAGGTTTTTCTGGTCGTGGGCGGAGGGCCCGATGCGGGGGTTATTTGCCTTGATGCATTGTCGGGTGAACGAGTTTGGATTGCCGGACAGGGCAGTCATTCGTACGCATCAGCTCAGCGCGAAGAGATCGATGGCATCGTTCAGGTGATCTCATCGACGGATTGGGGCATTGAGTCGCTCGATCCGGTCACCGGCGAAACACTCTGGTCACACAAATGGGATATTGGACCACAAGCGAGAGTTGTCCAGCCGATGGTGATTCCAAGACCCGATGCCACGCATGATGTTGATGTTTATTTGGGGACGGGTTACGGAAATGGAACTCGTCGTTTGAAGTTGACGCACAGTGATCAATGGAATGTTGAAGAGGACTGGACTGGACCTCTGAAACCTTATTTCAATGATTTCGTTTTCCATGACGATGTGATCTATGGATTTGATGGTCCTCTCATGATGGCGCTCGATGCGCTGTCGGGGGAGAAGCTATGGAAGGTCCGTGGTTTTGGACACGGTCAATTGCTGTTGGTCGAACCATTGGAAATGTTGTTGATCCTCGGTGAGGAAGGACAGCTAGGCTTATTGCCCGCGACACGTGAACGCTCCAAGCCCGTCGCCGAGATGCAGGTTCTTGAGGGAGTGACTTGGAACCACCCTGTCATCGTTGACGGTCAGTTAATTGTCCGAAACAAGAACGAAATCGCGTTGTACGAATTGCCCTAGGGCTTTTGCTCGTCTCCCAGGTGCGTCTGATGAAGGCGACACAAGACTTTTCGAAGGTTTGAAACGTTTCAATAGCTCGTGAAATGCGTTCAATTTCAGGCTAAGGAATCACTTTCGTTCGAACAAATCGTTGCTGAGGATTAGGTTGATTCGCACTGCTTACTTGAATGATCAGATCGAAGGTTTGCGGTTGATTTGCAATGAGAACCAGCTCAAAAGCGGACTGCTCCCCTGAATCCAAGTTGCTTATAAGTGGCGCGCGATAGACGCCGTTCTTGAATTCATAGACTCCCAATTCCGGGTTGGTAGTCGGTACGAAAAACTTGATTGAAACTCCGTCGGGTAACCTGAATGCAATGTCCACGTCACCGTCATTGAATTCGGTATCATTGAAAACGACGATGGTGTAGCGGATTAGGTCTCCCACTCGCACCGGAGCATCCTCGGTGTTTATGGCGAGCTGCAACCGACCGGATCTCTCAGGTGCCGGTGGCGGTGGTGATACGTTATTCGGATTGCCCGTCAGGGGTTCAGGTGTCTGACCGGGGCCGCCAGGAATCGCCGGAGGGGTTGATGAGGGTGGTAGATCCTGCCGGTCCGAAGGGCTTGGCACGAATGGAGCATTCGTTACTTCAATTGTTTGCGTCTCGGAGATCTTTCCGGTAGCCTCGCTTTCGGCAATGGCACGAACCCGCGCGCTGGGCGTTGTCGATGAGCCGCGAACTTCCACTTCAAAGGCTTCGCTTGTGCCCGCCGCGATCAATGGCAGCGTCCATTGCAAAATGTTCTGTCCCAACCGAGATTTATCGACGCCGTTAGTGGCTTGTTCGGCCGCCAGCTGGGGGTCGAATGCCAAGTTCACACGAACGTTTCGCGCTGGACCCCGACCTTCGTTGAACACTTGAAAAGTTACCACTCCTTTTTGACCAACTTGCAATCGGTTCGGTCCATCAATACGAGCCGTGAGTAGGGGCGTATCGGGAATGGGGTTGATGGCTAAAACACAGGCTTGTCCATTAGCGAGTTGACCTCCATCGGTCGTTGCTTCGACTTCGATGCACCGGTTGCCTTGACTCGTGGGACTCCAGGATGCTTCGACCTCCCAGGTATCGCCTGGTTGCAACGGAGTGTCTTTTCGGTCGGCGATTTCACGTCCACCAGTTTCCCGGTGGACCATCCCTTCATCACCGCGAATGATGAGTTGAGCGTTGGATAAAGGCGTATTGGATGTGTTGGTCACATCGATCAGGAATCGCACATCTTCCCCAACCTCCACTCGGTCTTGCGTCGCCCTTACGTTGAGAGTGAGCGATGGCTGGAATACGTCAACACTGATAACGCTTTCGGCCACCAGACCGTCTGCTCTTGCAACGAAGGGTAACCGCACTGAGGATTGCGAGACGAGATCCAAGGTAAGATCGATCTGTGTATTGGGAGGTAAAGTGCCGATGTCCCACGACACTGACGACGGCAAAATTCGTCCGAACGTGTCTGTTCGCAACGCTCTGGTTCCCGGCGGCAGTGGCAACTCTACTTTGACATCAGTCGCGGGCTGATCACCTGGATTGCTGACGTTCGCAAAGACGGTATAGGATGTGTTGAACGATGCGGTTGATGGACCACCGGCGCGAATGGCTAAACCTGGCGAACTCCAAGTGACGTAGGTTTGGCCGGTACCTAGTGTTAGTGTTGGTAGGTCGTCGCGATCGCCGCCTGGTCGAATGACCTGCATGTTGATTGTAGCCGTTCCGCCGTTCTGGCCATTGGGAACAAGGAGTGCCTTTGCGTCTCCGTTTTCATCAACAACCGCTTCAACAACTGTTGATCCACCGGTGCCTTCAAAGGTTGCGAGCTCGGGTTGAAGGATTTCGTAGCGGACTTTCCATCCCCGAGCGGGCAGTGTGCCTTCGCTTCGTGTGACCCGAGTGATTAGCTCGACGGAGGTGCCAGCGGGGACCGTCTTTGGGCCCGGGAACTGCCAGCGTGCGTCAACCCAATAAATCGTAGCCGTGGTGCGACGTTGGTCCCAGCACTCACTTTCGGGGGCCATGACGGTGAGGCGTGACACGCCTTCCGACGGACTGCTAAGCGACAGCCATGTTTGACCTTTTTCGAGCTTCACGTCATCCGAAGGGTCTGAATTCCCTCGTGTGATAAGCATTGGCTTTGTGCCAGTGATACCGACGGCGTAAGAGCCATCACGTTTCTCGGGACGACGACTTGTGCCGACTAGTTTGCCGACGACACCTGGTTCATCATCACCAACGGCAATGATGGTGCCCACGCTATCCGGCGTCAGCATCCACTCCAGCGGTTCGTTCATTTGAAGGTAACCATCGGTTCCGCAGATGCCGGCGGAGAATAGTACCTCACTGTTGACTGGCGCGACCACGCGTCTCGGCGTCATCAGAATACAACCACGCTTACCACGATCCGGCAAGCCATGTAGGCAATCACCACAATCGCCAATTTCATCACCAATCAAGACAGCGCGAGGCCCGGTCAGGCAGGTGCCATTGCACGGTGCGGACGGTACACAAGGTTCATTGGACGAAGTGCAAAGGCCGCTACCGGCGGGTTTCGGGCAAGCCGGAGGATCGTCTGGCGTGATGAACGCCGGCGTGGGAAAGTTGAAGCTAGGCTCTGAAAAGCAGGATTTCAGCTTCGATAAATGTCCCGAACCCTTAGGACCGAAACAGCCAAGGCTTTGCCGTTCCATACAAGGCAATGCAAGAGTTGTTGTCGTTGGAAGCGGAGCGAAAAGGCATGACCCGGTTGAGTCGATCGCGGGGAGCCGGAGCCTTGTGCATCCGGTCGCAGAGACGAACAAGACGGCGACGACCACAGCGCAAAAGGATAGGCAACGCGGGGCGTCGGGCCGATCATGCGATAGGGCGGGGGACATCGTGCAGGTCTGAAAACGGGGCGTCAAGATCTTGCTTGAACGCGATCGTTTCCTTCCTAGACGAAAACGGAGCTCCAAGCGAACAACGCTAGCACCCTATCCACGACAAGGCGGTGGAAAACCGCTACAGATGTTGTGGATTCACAACATTCGTGTTTCCAATGATATCGGTTGTATTGAACTGCGCGATTGCACAGGTCTCTAGAGCTTCATGAGGACGCCAAAGGAGATAAAGTCCGCACTGAGCCGGTTGGTGATACTCGACCCAGGAACGGCACCAATCGTGGGATTGATGATTGGGCCTGTTACTTCGTTCTCGAAATAGTGCGAGTAGGCAACATTTACAGCCACGTTCTTATTCACCGCAAGTGTTCCACCCAAGCTGTAAATGTGTTCGTAGACTAACGGTGATGCGACATTGAAGAAGGAATTTTCATCATCAATTGGGTTCTCGTTGTACGTGTAGCCTGTTCGGAAATACAAACGGTCGGTCAGTTGTCGTTGCACGCCCAAAGCGAGAACAAAGACGCTATCGAAATCGACGCCGGGAACCGATCCATCCGCCCTAAATGTAGCGGGATCCCCAAAGCCGTCGGCATTTGCGTAGTCAATCCACCGAAAGTCGGCGGCGATGATCCAATTCTCAAAACCGTTGTAAGCGGTCCCGGCTGACAGAATCAAAGGAAGATCAAGATCCGCTTCTAGTGTTCGAGGAGTTCCCGTGTCGGTCACGCCCTGCAGTTTGAACGTTTCCATCCACGCGGGACTCTTAAGCGAAACTCCGTAGTGCCATCCTCCCTCACCGATCATGTAGGCTCCCACGGTAAAGCCTCCACCCCAGTGATATTGGGAAGCTCTGCCCGAAGAATACGTCCCATTAGCGTTAGCGGAATCAAAAACGAATGGATCGATTGCTAGTTGGCCAAGTGTGATATTGGGACCTGCGGCAATGGATAGTTTCGGGCCTAGTGCGTAAGAAATGACTGGGCTTATTTGAAGAAAAGTGGCTTCCGAACTAACCATTCCAAGCCCCGTTGGAGCGGGAAGAAGGGCTGGATTGGTTGTGTCCGAGGGTACATTTGTTTTCAGCCCTGCCATCGATGTAATGGAAAGACCAAAGGTGAACCTTGGATCTTCGGTTGGTAGGACCCATCCGACATTGGGAATTGGAAAGGCGCCATTGTCGGAGTCGGTCGATCCACTCAAACCACCAAATTCACTTTCAATCGTGTGGTCCGAAAACAGAAGATCGAGACCCACCTCCAGCTCGTTACGTTCCATGCCACTGATGGTGGCTGGGTTGTTGTAGAGGGCACTTAACGCGCTTAGTGGCGCGGCCGTTGACGCCGAACCCATGGAGCGGTTCACCGGACCAGCGGCCGATATGATAGCACCTTGCCCGCAAGCTGTTGACGCAATGAAGGAAGAGAAAAAGATGAACCCTAGCTTCATCATGCAGGCGTGAAACACCTTGCGAGCGACTTGAGTTGAGATGCGTCCGTGCATCTTGGAATCCGCCTGTTTTAGAGACCAGTCAATACAATCGTCATAAGCATTCGACAATGGCCAAGCGAGTTATTTAGTCGCATGAGAGTTGGAGTTCAAAAAATCGCCATCAAGAAGGACTGGGTTCCGATTGGCCAATTTAGGCAAAATACCGCTGGCCGGTTTTGCGTTCCAAGTCGAGGTGACAAAGCGATAGAGGTTGTAGATCGGGTCATCCCAATTCAAGACTTCTGATGCCATGGGTGCGGAGTTCACTCGAAGCCCGGTTGGTTCCAGCCACTGCTGTGCGTCGGAGTGTCCAAAAATGAAACGTTCGCCAAGCTCTTCCATACCCTCAAGAAATCGCTTCAACGATTCATCAGGGTGATCAGCAATCACACGGGCATCCACCAGGTCGCACCATAATTGGCTGCTTGGATGACGCAAAAGAGGTTTCAGGCTGCCCAACAGAGAAGTGTTTTCGGCTTCGGAGAAGTACATTGAAATGCCTTCATAAATGACCGCCGTGCACTTCTGGGGATCAAAAGCGGGATGTCTGGCGATCAGCTCAGCCACGTTGTCAGTCCGAAAGTTGGCTGCGATGGTGTACCTTTTGGGACGAACGCTGTGATTCATTTGATCAATCACACGTTCGCGTTCTGCAAGCATTTCCGAAAGATCCAATTCAATGTGAACCGGATCTCCAAGATCATCTCGCATGCGGAAGGCTCTCATATCCAGGCCCACGCCGAGGTTGATGATTTGCTCAAGTCCATTGATGGAGCGCAGGAACTCATCGAGATGAGCTGTTCTCGCCATCACCATATTTCTCAACTGTGGCAGTACCGATCCCAGTCGTTCAGCGAGAATTTTTCCGTGCGGCCCGGCAGCGATTGCTTCGTGAGGCGAGTCTACCCTGAGGGTTCGATCATCATCCTTTATCTGATTTTGGACTCGACTGCCGGAGTGGGCTGCTTGTGCACGAAGGCCCGAGATCATCCTCGCTGACGCTTTGAGCTTATTGGAGAATAAGGGTGTCACTCGAGGATTTTGGACAGTGGGCGCCAAGGTTGCCGTCGGTTGAAGGAAGTACTTCATATCCGCTTCGGCAATCGTCTCACCATTTGATTCAAACGTGACGGGAAGGCTTACCAATACGCGTTTGCCTGCGTCGTATCGATTGAGGATCTTCGTTTTGGTGCGTTCGTCGATGTGACATCGCCCAACGAGATGACCCGTGCTGGGGGATAAGTATTTGACATTCATTGAGGCGAGCCAAAGTGCGACAGACGTGTTGTCGTTACACGGATGAACGCCTCCGATCGGTACGCCGCGCAGAAGCGTTGATACGGCCAAGCCGCCGGTATAGTCAGCCGATAACGAAATCAGAGCTGCTTGATGAGTGCCGTGTTGATTTGTTGTGGCTGCGGACAGTGGAAGCGTCGTTTCGGCATAACCATCTCGAAGTTCATCGATAGTCCATTCGCAGTTCTGCAAGACTGGAATGGCTTTTCGTAGCAACCGAGTCATCAATTTCGGATTCATTCGATCTTGATAGTCGTCTTGCCATGAAATGTTTTTCGGAAGAAACCCTTCTGCCAATCGCATCGCACAATTCCCCTGTCACGCACGCATTGAAAAGTAAGAGTGCTCGATACAATCTGTACGACCCAACTGTCTCGAACAAAAGTAGACCTCTGAAGCGGCCACGATCAGTGGGTGCGGTTGAACTGATCAAGACCCCTCGTGGGCGCTGGTTTTATAGAGATTGCAAGGCTTAAAAGCTCATCCTTTCAAAAGAAATCAGGAATCTATGCACTGATCCGCATACCGTTGTACTGGCTGCGCAGGCTGTTCCGACGACAGCGTTGTTAATTTCCAACGGTCGCGAAAATTTGTCCGATCAGGTTGACTCCGGGTGGCACGTTTACGGGTTGGAAACCCTGGTTTCACTACGTGCAAACGCTCTGGCACAGAGAATTGAGTTCCGCAACCAACCGTAATGATTCGCCTGACCCTGATGCGACGCCTCTTGAAGCAAGTGGCGCTGAGTCTAGATACGTGGTACGGCGTGTTCTTTCAGATTCCACAGTGGTTTGTTGCGCACTTGCGGAAGATTCTGTCACGGGGAGGGAGGTCATCCTGCGTGAAGTTCCCGCCAAGTTTTTCAAGGGAAACGGATTTGCGGCTGTTCACCAGGACATTGAACTTCTCAAGACAGTTAGTTCGCCCTTCTATTCCAAGCCGGTTGATCAAGAGATCAACGATTCGACAGTACGCGTTGTCTATCAGTACTTTGATGGTCATTCCTTGGCGACGACCGCTCGAAACGAACAGATCGCGGTCGAGAAGATCATTCAGTGGGCAATCGAACTTGCGTCAGCATTAGACGAAGTTCATCAGGTCGGCAGCGTTCAAAGAGATCTACGGCCTTCAAACATCATCGTTCGCGAAAACGGCTCAGTGGTACTCGGGGGATACGCGCCATTGTGGCGTCCTGAGATGTTCCATCGGCAAGATCGCTTGGGTGTTGATTGCGCGACTTTTGCTTCACCAGAATTAGCGGGACTGATTGATCAAGATGTTGGCGCTTGCTCCGATCTTTATTCGCTTGGACTCGTTCTGGATTCTGTGCTTGCGGGTACACCGGCGTTTACCGGTGGATTGAAAGATGTTCTTTATCAGCAACTGACGACGGAACCCGACTTCAATCGATATCCGGAGCACACGCCCCGAGCATTCAAGGCCATCGTCCGACGATTAGTTCAAAAAGAGCCTCGCAACCGATATCAATCGGCCTCAGGATTGTTGCATGATCTGCGACGTTTGAGCGATCTGGTCAAGAATGATCAACCTGATGAAGGCATCAAGCTTGGCGAAGGCGACCATCGAGGAGAATTAAGCGATCCGGAATTTGTAGGTCGAAATGGGATTGTCGAGGATTTCGCTAGAGTTCTAGCGGAGTGCAACGATGGGAATCGCGTGCCCCCTGTGTTGATCCAGAGTGTGTCAGGCATGGGTAAGACACGCTTGGAACTCGAGTGCATCAAAGAAGCGGCAATCCAGGGTGTTGAGGTTTACCAGGCAAGGTGCTCTCATCGTGCAGGCCAGCGGCCATGCGAGTCTTGGTTGCAGATGGTCGGGCAATTGGTTGACCGGATGAAGATTGTCGATGGTCTGCAGGAAGCCGTTCGCGATGCCATGACTCCCCACCGGCTGATCGTACAAGCCGCCATGCCGGGGCTGGCAAACGTGCTCAGTTGGCGGGCGAATCAATCGGGGGACTCTGACGCGATCAAGCCTGCTCAGATCGCCGAAGTCTTTCATCATCTTTGGGAAACGGTCGCCGGGATCTCAAACGGATTGATGCTATCGATCGATGACATTCAATGGATCGATGATCATTCGCTGGAGATTCTTGAAGGGCTAATAGCCAATCCCATTCCGGGT
>JBCCKZ010000055.1:0-15082 GCA_039027135.1 Planctomycetota bacterium | reverse complement strand
TGGCAATTCACTGGGATGAGACTGTTTCTCTTGGATTCTCCGTTTCGCCTCCTCGAGCATCCGTTGTTCGGCAGGCGATGGCATGATGTGGCCATAACACACGGGATAGAGCATAGGACTGAACGGGAGTTAGGACGCGGTTTTTCTGGGCAACAGACTTCTAAGACGCCAAAGCGAGGATGGTTCTTGCGATGGTGTATCTAGCAGTCATTTAAGTTCTTAAAGCGTATTGAATTGACTTGCCCTCCTTTGGGGAGAGTCGGATGTTCCAACGGCTGGGAAGGGCATGAGCTAGCAACTTTGCCCTCTACGGGCCCCATTGAGCGGCCTCGGAGAGGCGGCCTACTCTAGAATTCAATGCTTCATGGAAGAGGGTTACGTGAAATCTAAAGACATCCACTAAAAGCTGGACGACCTCATCAACCCCAGGCAAGAAAATGATGTGACGTGGGGCGCTCTATTTTGGGCGATTAGCCTAGAGAATGGAACTCGGACGATAAGCGGCCGCCTCAGGGTCTTTTTCGACGATGGCTCGAATCTTTGCCGCCACGTTTTCCACTTGGGATGCCGCGTTGCCGATGAACATCGAAGGATCGCCGATTGCTGATTGAAGAGCTTCCTGATCCATTGGAATCCGTTCGTCAGACGCCAGGCGTTCAACCAGGTCATTTTCAGTCGCACCCGATTCTCGCATCGCCAGTGCGGCGGCAACGGCATGTTGCTTGATGGCTTCATGAGCCGTTTCACGACCGACACCAGCCTTGATAGCCGCTACCAGGATCTTCGTTGTCGCGAGGAAAGGAAGATAGCGACTCAGCTCACGATCGATTACCGCAGGGTAAACACCGCAGTCGCAAAGCACAGTCAGAAAGGTCTCAAATTGACCGTCCAATGCTAGAAAGGCGTCGGGGATGGCGACGCGACGAACGACGCTGCAGCTTACGTCACCTTCGTTCCATTGATCACCAAGAAGGCCGCCAATCATGCTGAGGTAGCCCCGCATGATCACACAGAATCCTCCGATGCGTTCAGCGGATCTTGCATTCATCTTGTGAGGCATTGCGGAGGACCCGACCTGTCCAGGCTTGAATCCCTCCGTCGCAAGTTCGCCACCCGCCATCAATCGCAGCGTCCTCGCCAAGTTCGCCGGTGCCGAGCTTATTTGCACGAGCGAAGAAACGACTTCGAAATCAAGCGAACGCGGATAAACCTGGCCAACCGAAGAGAACCGATTGTCAAAGCCAAGTGATTGCCCGACACGTTGGTCTAGCTCGTCGAGCTTCTCTCGATTGCCTTCGAGCAAATCCAGCATGTCTTGCTGCGTGCCCACCGGACCCTTTATCCCGCGAAGCGGATATCGCATGATGAGCGAAGAGAGATTCTCATAAGCCAAGAGCAATTCCTCGGCTGCCGTCGCGAATCGCTTGCCGACGGTCGTGATCTGGGCCGGAACATTGTGACTTCGGCCGGCGACCGCCAGTGTTTGCCATTCCATAGCTCGCTCGGCCAATAGGCTCAGTGCGGCAACACATCGACTCTGGATCACTCGCATCGCATCGCGAATGAGCATTTGTTCGACGTTCTCGGTCAAATCACGAGAAGTCAGACCCTTATGGACGTGTTCGTGACCGGCGAGGGCATTGAATTCCTCAATTCGAGCTTTTACGTCGTGCCGGGTGATTCGCTCTCGTTCGTCGATCGAAGCGAGATCGATATCTTCTCGAACCTCTTGGTAGTCCTCGATGACCGAGTCTTCGATCGAAATTCCCAGGTCCCTTTGGACTCGCATTACCGAAATCCAAAAATCACGCTCGGCGATGACCTTCCCTTCGGGAGACCAAAGACCGGCCATTTCCGGACTCGCGTAACGAGTGGCCAGCACATTCGTGGGTAGGCTCGGCGAGTCACTGGCAGAAGATTCGACGCGGCAGGTCTGGGGCATGAATTTTGGGTCCGGATGGACAGAGAAATTGGTGGCTGGGCTGGATTGGGCGGTGTTTTCGCGGTAGCCCCGGTCAGATACCATGCAGGGCCCATTTTGTCGTAGGGATGGCACGCGACAATGGGGCCATCCTGGTGTATGAGCGGCCCTAGTCCTTGGCCGCAACGATTGGTTTTCGAGATAGAGCTGACATGAGACGAGCGACACTGGTTTTTTCCATCATCCTGGTTGCCCTCGGTTTGCCTGGAAATCATTGGTCAGCCAGATCGCTAGTCGTTGCTCAGGACGCAGCCGCGCCGGCGGCAGCCAAGCCAAACAATGATGAAGCATTCACCGCGGCTATCGAGTTGATTCCCGAATCCGTCGCGGGTTTGATCCGCGTGAGTGATGTTCCAAAATTCTGTACCAAATTCAAGGAAACAAATTTTGGCCGGCTTCTCGACGACCCCGCAATGCAGCCATTCATCGAATCTCAGCGCGAGCAGGCGCGAAGCTACTTCGAGAATTTGGGCAATCGAGTTGGACTGAGATTGGAGGATCTTTACGACGTCTCATCGGGTGAAGCCGTTGTCGCTTGGCTTCCCTTCGAGAGCGACGCACGGCGTCCTTACACCTTGGTCGTGGTGACGGACGTTCGAGGCCGGCAGAAACAAGTCGATAAGGCTCTCGCGAAGATCGATGCTGACTTGAAGAGGGGCCAATGGACCCGAAAAGACCAAACCCATCTCAACCAGGAGATCCGAGTCTACGACGGTAAGCCGAAACCAGGGCAAATCAAGATCGAGCAGATAGCCCTAGCCTCGACTGGCGATCGATTGATCGCGTCGGATCGAGATTCCGTGGTGATTGATATTTTGGATGCAATCGCTGGTGAGAGTCGTTCGGCTCCGATTGCTGGGAACGATCAATTCAAGGATATCATGAAACGCTCGGCCGAAGATCTGCTTGAGGTGGCGACGAAAGACAAGGCGTTTCTGGCAGCCGAATGGTTTGCTCGTCCCTTTTCGATGGGACGGATCATGAGGGAATCTCTCGGGATCGATCGCGGAGATCAGATCGACGTGTTGCAGTTATTGGAGAATCAAGGATTTGATGCGGTCCAGGCGGCTGGTGGTGCAGCCGTCATCGCAGGAAAGCAGTTTGACGTCTTGCATCGCGGTCATGTTTTGGCACCTCCAACAGGAAAGGGTGCAGAAAAGTACACCAAGGCAGCTCGAATGTTGGCACTTCTAAATCAACCAATCGAGGACATTCCGGTTTGGGTGGGGGATTACATCGCCGGTTGTACCCGAATCAACCTGGATATCGAAAAAGCCTTTTGGGCAGCCGAGACACTCGTCAATGAAGCACTCGACGACGACCTATTCCGCGGGATCGTTGAGGGTATTCGTGATGATGAGGCGGGACCCCAAATTGACTTAGAAAAGGACGTCCTGCCAAACCTGGCCAAACACATTTTGCTGATGTCGGACAACACGGAACCGGTGAATACGGAGTCCGAACGGTTGCTTGGTGCGATTCGCGTCACCAATCCTGATGTCATCAAGGAGGTGATACGGAAAACAATGGAAGTCGATCCTGATGCGTCTTTGATTGAGGGTCCCGAAGGTGTCGATATCTGGCAGGTCAGCAATGATGGTGTCTCCGAAGACGAGTTTGAGGATGATTTGTTTGATGACTTTGGCGATGAAGAGATAGAAGAGTCGGAGCCAATCCTGAGTCGGTGGGCAGCGGCACTTGTGCCCATTGGGAAGAATTCCAAACATGCCTATCTCATGGTTTCGAGTCATCCAGAACTTCTGCAAGATGTCGCTGGCCGGATCATGGGAACCGTTGAAGGTTCATCCCTGGCAGGTGAGCCAGAGATCGCTAGTGTCCTAGAGAAGTTTGAGGAGCTGGGTTTCGAGGATGCATCCGTCAACCGAGTCGTACGCACTCGACTTTCTTTGAGAGCGAAGTATCAGTTGCTTCGTCGAGGTGAGCTCAAAGACAATGACTCATTGATCTCAAGTCTCATACGTAGGCTGATCGAAGACGAATCAGATGATGCGGACCCGCGAGCGGACGTGCAGAAGTTGCCACCGTTGAAACAAATCGAGAAGTACTTTCCCGTCGGTGGAAACGTCGTGCGCACGACGGATGACGGTTGGTCTCTCACGGGATTCTTTTTGAAGTGACCCGTTGAAACGTTGTGAACTTTGTGGGGCGGGCTGAGCCGCACGGGGTAGCAAGGCGACGCCTTTTGGGCCCACGTTTCCTACGCGTTGCTACCCGAGGATTCGTTCGCTACGCGTTTGGCCTAGAGCCTATCCGAATACCTATCAGCCAACGGAAAGCTAGCCCGCGGTTCCCGTCCAAACCGGGCGCTAACGCGTTTCGGCTGAGGTTTTCTTATAGGGCCTTCGTATCACTTGGTGAAAAAGTCGATGCTGAAATCGCAGAACGATTTCTAAACGGTCGATGCTTCAACAGCCTCGCGGACCGGCGAGAGTACCTTCTCCCGAATTTCGTCAAAGTCACCTTCAATAAAAGCACCAGCGGCAGCCTTGTGGCCACCTCCGCCAAACATTTGAGCGATTTGATTGCAATTCATATCGCATCGGCTGCGGAAACTAAGTTTGAAGCCACCTCGCAATTGTTCGACAAAAATCACGGCGGCCTGGGATCCTTGAACCGCAAGCGTCAGGTTAATGGCATCCTCGGTATCGCTTGGTAGTGCGCCGCATGCCTCGAAGTCTTCTTTACGAACATACGTGTGCATTAACTTTCCATCGATCTCAGCCGTTGTCCTCGAAAGGATCAACCCGCGAAGTCTCAAGCGACCGATTGTGTCACGTTCATACAAGTCACCGTATATTTCTGCCGGCACGACACCAACTTCGATGAGACGAGCGATGACACGGTAGGTTTCCGGCGTAACAGAGGGGAATCGGAACCAACCGGTGTCAGTCGCGATGGCGGCGAACAAAGGCATTGCCATCTTTCGCGTCAGCGAGACTTCCAATGCATCCGCGGCCTGAACAACAAGGTGTCCCGTTGCCTCGGCTTGATAGTCCTTGTACATGATCGCACCGAGCTCATCTTCACCAACGTGATGATCCAAAACCATCTTGTCACAGGTGGCTGCTCGAATGACATCGCCCATGTCGCCCAGTTGAGCCCAGGCACTTGTGTCGAGGATCATGATGCAATCGCAAGAGATGTCTTCGGCTTCAACATGATCGCCGAGTACTTCAATCGTTTCGGCGGGATCCAAGAACTGGAGTGCCGGTGGCGTTCGATGGGCGTTGATGATTCTTACGTCTTTACCGACGGATCGTAGCACGTCGGCCATTGCCAACTCGCTGCCCAAGGCATCGCAATCCGGACGAATGTGGCTGACCAGGACGAAAGTCTGGTAGTGCTGAATTTGGTCGACGAAAGCTTTCCAATTGACGCTCATCCGAGGCGAATCTTTGATGTGAGAAAAGGTGAAATTGGTCCGGCGTGCTGGTTAGTGATTCGTCACGATAGTTCGACATTGGTCGATGTCCTTACGAAGTTGTCTTCGCAAATCCTCAGCCGACGCGAACTTTTCTGCGTTACGCACGTGATCGATAAAATCCACACTGAGACGCTGGCCGTAAAGGTCCCCTTGGAAATCGATCAAGTGAACCTCCACCTTGTCGGACCTTGCCGCTTCGGAGGTCGCCGCGAAGGTGGGATTGTTTCCCAAGTGTACCGCGGCAGCATGTGAATCGCCGTCTTCGGTGATCGCCCTGGCGGCGTACACGCCCGGTCTCGGCAAAAGAACTTCCACATGATGAAGGTTGGCCGTGGGGAATCCGATGGTTCGGCCACGCTTTTCGCCCTCGGAAACGACTCCTGAGATCCGGTGTAGCCGACCGTTTCCATAGAGCCTCGAAACAGGGTCAATCTCACCAGCCAAGAGATGGCGACGAATGAGACTGCTGCTAACCATGGCTTCGCCCTGCCGGAAGGCGTTGGCAACTTTGAAGGCAACGCGATTTTGGTCGCACAGTCGGTTGAGAAGTGGGAGGTCTCCCTCGCGATCTTTGCCGAAAAAGAAATTCTCGCCCTCAACCATGCCGCGAGCTCGAAAGCCCTGAACCACTAATCGCTCAAAAAAGTTCTCCGCCGATTGAGCGAGAAACTCGCGACTGGTGTGGCAAACCACGAGCGCTGAGATGCGTAGATCCGACATTCTCTCTGCTCGAGTCGCCATCGTGCTCAGCGGCGTGGGTGCCGATTCCGGACGCAGGATCGACGCAGGGTGAGGATCAAATGTGACCGCGACCGCCGGCCCGTCGACCTGCTGGGCGAGCCCCGCTAATTCTTGAAGTAGGGCCTGATGACCGAGGTGCACGCCATCGAAGTTACCTATCGAGATGGCGCCTCCGGCTAGGTCATCTGGAAACGCAGAGGGATTAGTTGGATCGGAAAGATGGACGAGCGTTGTCACGCCCGGCAGTTTACCGTTTTGGCCGCATCAGACCATCCACTGTGGTTGTTCGTCGGATGGCGAAAGCCAGCCATGACGATGCAGCCAATTGACCGCTGCGGCTGGTGGCTTCATTAGCAGGCCGATCAGCAAAAACAACCCGCACAACAAGAGCCCCGCAAGCCACCGACGTGGGGGACCACCGTAGAAGACGCTCGCGCGTCCCACCTCGATCGGGACCATCGAAGCGATGTCGAGCTGATAACGATTGGCTAAGGAAACCGCCCGGACAAAGTTGAGCGTGGGAACTCCTTCCTGTGCAAATCGTAGAGCGACACAGTCAGTGATGTTTTGATTCTTGTCGTCTCGCGCGTGAATGATCTGCTTCGGCCACAAAACACCCTCGCCTAGGATTTCGTTGCCTTCGGAGCCCCCAACGGATGAGGAGCCGCCGCCGACATTGATGTAGGCAACGATGTCTTGTCCGGCGGCGGACGCCGTGAAAAGGCCCATCCGCTGGTCGATGGAATCAGTCGAGCCATTGGTTCGTAACGCCGGTACGCCAGAACGGTTGATGGAGTCCAACAGTAGCGCCCTCGTGTCGTCAGTCATCCCTTCAGCACGATCGCGGAAGCCGCCCATGGATGTTGCGAGCGACCTTGTGGAAATCAGACCTTCCTCGTAAAGCAACTTCTCCATGTCAGGCCACATGAACTCCGGTTCATTGGCCCCGAATTGGCTTGATGCGGCGCTGCTGACAATCAGAGGACGTAAATCCATCGCTTCGCACGCATGGATCACAGCGATGTCTAATGCCGGAAAACTGCCAGTCATGCCCATGGCGACGGCATCGCCCGGCTGAACACCTGCCTCATGCAGCATCGCCACTGCTACCGCTGCAAAGTTAGGATTGACTGACGTCTGTTTGCTTTCCAGATGGCCGGGTAGTGTCGTCACGAGCGACATAGACGGACCCAGCATGCCTGTGCGAGCGGGATCGTGTTTTCTCAAGAGGCGATGACCCAGTTCAGCTCGTTTACAGGCGATCGCGTTGTAGGAGTTTTCTGCCGCATAGGATGCTTCCCACATTCGCATTCGAAGATCATCTGAAACGCTAGCAGGAAAACGCTGAACAATGACGACGGCAAATATCGAAGACATCGCGATTGCTAACAGAGTCGTCGATGAAACGATCTGTGAACGATAGTAAAGACGCTTCATCGGATAGTTACCCCCGCGACGACGAGGGCAAGATGCACCATGCCCGTCGCCGCTGTTAGTGGAGAAAGCGTTTGTAGGATTGACGTTCGGTCGATCCATAGCGCGATCAAGCCTGGAATCACAAAACCTATCACCGAGATAGAGGGATGCATTTCCATAGTCGTCAATGAAATGGATTGTCGAATCAGCTCGCCAACCAAGAATCCAATGAGCATGGTTAAGACAATCCTTCGTCGGCCGAAGACGATGGCGTGCTGACTGATCAAGCGGACACAGGCAACCGTGAACATCGCAGCCGCCAGCGTAGCGATGATGGTTGCGGGAGATTGAAGGTGCAGTGCCAAATAGCCCGGCACGATCATGCCTCCAACTGAAAGGCCAAAAGCTTCAGTGAACACCAGGCTGACAATGAGGCCTAGGCCAATAGCAATGGTGGTATCCATGAGTCAGATATGGGTAGTGGAAGAGGGGTTGGCAATTCGGTGAGTTGGGAAGTTGTCGTTTCGAGATTGGGCTGTGTTCACGATTGGATTGTTCCTGAAGAATTCATCCAATTGACCGCCGCATCCATAGATGTTTCCCACGCCCATCAAGAGACAGCTTCCAGAAGAGTCTGGGTTTGGTCCAACGGTGAGCCGTTGGTCGTCAGCTAGCATCTCGAGAATCTCTCGCGGTGATGCCGTTCCAAGACAAGCGATGCGATCGCTCTCAACTCCAGCATCCAAAGCTGCACGTAGAAACAGATCGGTGCCTGTTCCGACGACAACGATTAGATCAGGCTTTGTTTCGATCCCTAGACCAGAAAATGATTGACTCGAGTCGGCTTGATGGCCAGGCTTCGGCCCGCACCATTGGCCCATCGCTTGCCCCATGATTTTGGAACGATCGGGGCGGTCCACTCGGCAATTCATCACGACGACGCGTTTGCAGGGTTGGTAACGTCCGCAACAAAGCTGCCACAGACTACCGGTTGATTCGGGATCGTTGGCGGCGAATCCATTGGCGAAATGCCAAGTTCGATTAACAACGAGACACTCGTGAATCTTCATGGCACCGCAATCGGGAGTTGCCGACCACATGCCTTTCAATGCCGATTGACGATCGACGCCAAGCGAATTGCAAACCGCTAAGGCCAAGGCAACATTGTCGGCGTGTTCGAAATACGAGAATTGCGACAACTCCTCGTTCGTGACACTTGCTGAATCATGATCGGTGATCTCGTGAAGCGAAGATCCACGGTCGCGGCAAGCCCAACGTAAGCGATCTAATGCATCGCGGCGTTGTTCAGCCGTGAAAACTTTGCCATCGCGACAAACGGTTCCCGCGAGTGCCGACGCGACATCCAATCGAGTGGGACCCATGACGTCCAAGTGATCAGCTCTCGCATTCGTAATAACGCTATGCGTTGATTGCACAAGTTGCAGCTCGCATGTCGATTGCAGGATTGGTTGAAGTGCCATGCATTCAATGACAAGAGCCTCGGCATTAGCATTCACTGCAGCTCGTACAACTCGCTTCTGTTCAATGATGTTTGTGCGGCCGGGACGAAAGATTGGCAACTCTTTTGCGTCCGGGAAAATCATCCGCGGGGTGGTTCCCGTTGTCTTTGCACAGGTCTGGATACCGCCACCCCGAAGTCCCGCCGCGATCAACCTCGCGACTGATGACTTTCCTCGAGTTCCATTGACATGGATTCGATATCGAATTCGTTTTAGAGCTCGACGGTGCATACGACCTTCAATCAAAAAGCCGGCGCACACCAAGCCCACCAAGGCGGATAACGCCATGAGCGAGGTCATGAGGGAAGCTCAAATCAGGGAAAAGAAAATGGGTTGAGCGACACAACCGCTGCAACAGCGGCGAGTCATAAAAGGTCTCTGTGCCCGGGCTGAATCACCCAGGGAACAAGAAACACGACCAAGCGTGGTTAGAAAAGAAAAAAGAAAAGAGTTCGGCCGCGGGCCGAGGATTATTTGTGTCAAGTGCGATGACTCTGAATCAAGAACAAAATCGAATTTTGATCGCGTCGAATCATCGAGCGAGTGAGTTTTAAGTCAACCGTTTCCAGAAAAATTACCTGAGCACGCTGATCGTTGCTTGCGTTTGACAGGGTTTTTGCCTGGTGACCCGTTGGTCACTCGCGAATTTAAAATTCAGGTGAAGATCAGCACGCCGAGCGACGATATCCAAAACATTCTCGCATTTTGCGCACGAAGTCTCGAATGGCTGATGGATTGCCTCCGGGGACATGGATCGCGGCGCGGAGTCAGGATTTCGAAAGCGAGAATAATTTCATCCGGTTTTGGTACGAGACCATCGCCGGCTGAGCATGACTCCCCGCACTTCCCTTGGCGTGGGCGACCCGATTTGCTAGATGTCTGAGTTCAGTCAGCCGTTGCGCTTCTCGGCGGTTGGCCCTTGCGTCTTTCCCCCACGGAAAATCCATGCAAATTTACGGTCCCTATCGAGTTTCCCCTGCCGCTTTGACGGGTACTAACTCGACGTCAAAAGCGTCGGAGTCCCAGGCAGGACAAGCTGCCAATCGTGTTTCCGCCCAGCCCGCGGATCAACTCGATTTATCGTCAAGCAATCGTCTGCAGTCCACATCGTCCGCGTCGGGTCCCGAAACGGTTGGTGGAGACATTCGCATCGAAAAAGTAGCGCAAATTCGTCGGCAGATCGCCGAGGGTTCCTACGATACGCCGGACAAGCTTGATGCCGCGTTGGACAAACTCCTCGACCAATTCGCTTAGGTCACGATTCAGGTTCGTTCAAGCTCGTTCGATCATCGCTCGGAATTGTCCGTTTTCCTCGAGAGCTGAATCGTCAATCATCATTAGATCTATGGTTTAATGATGGACCGGGCTCGATCACTCGTTTGCTTGCTCGACGCAACGGGCCAGTTGAATCATCAGTGCTTGTAGAAGTTGTTCGTTTTCATCAAACCGTCGGCTCTCCGCCTGCGCGTGAAACACATACCTTGGACCTTCACCGTCATCATCTCCGATGATGATCACTCTCGATAGGATGAGAAGGTCGAGGTAGTAGAATCGGAATTCGGTTTGTTCGACAATAACGGCTTCGAGCGGCTCTGGAACGGCAATGCCATTGTCTCTTTCGACCTCGCCGTAATTTTCCTCTAGATCACTAAGCACTTCTTGGAAGTACTCGTCGATCGCTTCGTCATCCAAGCGATCGACACTGCGAATGTCGACGAAACCGCCGTCCGGCGATTCGAGCATCAGGCCGTTGGCTGGTCGTGGAGCCTCGGTTTCATCCGTGGGCTCTTCTGCGATGGACCAGTTGTCCGGATACATCAGCGGTTCGGGAAAGCCGAGAAAGGTCTTAGGCATTTGTGTTGGAAATCTTGCGTTGCTTTGGTCTGGTTTGCTAGAGACCGATTGTCGTGGAATTGTGTCGAATCGGAAAGCGTGTCGTGTTGTCTCCATCGATGCAGGCTTCCAGGTTGTCAAATGCCTGGGTCCCAAGGATCGTCAGTACTTCGTTGGTATTGCTGGTAGTGATGCCACAGGCGGGATGCCGAGTCATCCGCCGTTTTGGTGATCAGAATTCATCGGTCGCGGCTCGTCGGCTTTCCGGCCAAGGTTTTCAGGCCATGCATGAAGGGCGACATGACGAGGCCGAGTCGCACTTTCAAAGCGCTTTGGAGGTTTGCAAGACCGATGACCGGGCGCACTGGGGAATGGCGGAAACACATTGGCTTCGTGGTCAACCAGATCAAGCCATTGATCAAATGATCCAGGCGGTGGAGCTCAGCGGTGAGAATCCAGCGATGCTCGAACGGTTGGGGCAGATGCATTTGACGACGGAGGACTTCGAACAGGCGGATCGTTTCAGCCGAGCCGCTGTGGCGGCCGATCGACACTCAGCCGGAGCTTGGCAGCTTCGAGGCGATTGTTTCGCAGCCGCTAATCGGAACCCGGATGCTCTTGCGTGCTATCACCGGGCCGTTGCTCTGGCGCCTGATTCGGTTGAGACTCATTTGGCGATCGCTCGTGTATACGAAATTCAAGGTCGCCACGATCGAACCAATGCGACGCTGAATCGATTGCGTGACCAAATGGGGGATGATGGAGTTCCAGCGACCGTTGACCATCTACAGGGATTGGCCATGAAGAACCTGGGGCAATTCGATGACGCGAGGCGTCGTCTGACGAGGGCGACCGAAAAGGACCCCACCAACGTGGAGACGCATCTCGAACTGGCAGCATTATCGATACAAACCGGTCACATGACGCTTGCCAAGAGTAGCGTTCAACAGGCACTTCGGATCAATCCAAGCGTTGCAGATGATCCTAGGATTGCGAAGATTGCTGGTGAAACGCGGTTTGCGGCTACGCCTCAGGCCCTGGGGATCGGAATGCCAAGATCAACGATGGCCATTGAATCGCCTCGATCGGCTTGGAATGGTCAACCACCATCGATACGACCGGACCCCAGCCTTATGCGATGAGTCATTAGGTCCAAAAAGAAGCCAGCTTGGGCTCATTTCGCAACCTACGATTCAAACGTCTTTCGTTCCATTGACGCTATTCGCTTGTGCCGATGCCCATTCCTATGCCAGCAACGCCGGCCCAGTCTCCGGATTTCATTCAGTCGATCTCCCCGGCCGATCCAGGACTTCCTCCGGGTATTCGTTCGGAGGAGACATTTGTTGATCGACGGAAGTCGTCGGCAGATCGCCCTGATTCCTCAGAGCGGCGGCAGTTTGGAAATAGTCACGCTGGGCTATCTGAAGCGGGACGCGAATTGGCACTGGCGATCGACCAGTACAAAGTAGTGAATCACCGACGTTATCTCACTTGCGACGAAATGCTGAGCGTTCTCGAAGATCTTGGCTATCGCAAAGACGTATAGGTCACTTTCTCTAACCAACGCCGTCTTCGCTACGCAACGCGGATAGAAGTTGTCGGCGAGTAATAACGCTTCCGACACGGCCACGCTCATCGTATAAGACCGCGGCCTCAGCACCGACGTCCAAAAGTCTCAAGAGGATGCTTAGGTGGGCATCTTGATCTTTGCCCCGAATCACCGGACGGGGTTTGACCGTGTCGTCCGCGGTCGCGAGCTCACTGTACCAGGCCGCTCCGATGATCCTGTTCTTTCTCTGGATCAATACCAGTGGATGATTGCATCGACGTGCCAGATACATGCCTCGTTTTGCTTCCGCGGCCGTGATCTCGTGTCCAACAATATCAATCGTGGCTAGTCGTTTGGGCGGCACACCAAAGCTAGCTGCTGATCTTGTGCCGACCTCAAAGAGCGCCGAAGCTAGGTTTCGCTGGCCAGTCTCCAAGATACCAGCGGCGTGACCATCACGGATCAATTCATCTAGTTCGCCGCGAGACATTCTTAGTCGAGAACGCAGAGGTGTTTGACCCGTAAGGCTTCCCAATAAACGTCCTAAAAGGGCAAGAACGGATGAGATCGGCGAAAACAAATAGGCCGCAGCGATCAATGGATAGCGAGCCAAATGGATCAGTCGGTAAGGTGCGCGATAGAAAAAGGTCTTGGGGAGTAGCTCACCAAAAACGAAAATAAATGGCGTTAACATTAGGGGCGCAATGAGCTCCGCGGTCTGCGACTCCCCAAAACAAGCGATCACTCCCATCACTACGGAGAGCGAAACGAGGTAGTTGGCAAGGTTGTTTCCCACCAGGGCTGTTGCCACAAAGACCTCGCCGTGGTTCAGCAACCAAACGAGTCCCCTAGCAGCGACCGAGCCTGAGAGGGCATCCAGAACAAGTCGGGTGCGAGAAACGCGATACATACCCGTTTCAGTACCACTAAAGAACGCGCTCAAGATGAGCCCCAAGCAGAACAGCGTTGCCGCAATGATCAAGAGTCTGCCTCCGGCGTTTTACCATCTCCACTGGTATGATCAGCTAGGGCAGGCGTTTTCAGCCGGACGTCAATCCAATGTCCGCCCTCGAGCGGTTCCAGAACAGTAAGCATCAGTTGCCCCAAGCCCGCTTGATCACCAACTCGAGGAAGACGCTCGTTGTTTCTGGCAATCCATCCACTGATCGTCGTAACGCCCTCAACGTCAACAGATTCATTGGTTTCGCGAAGAAGTTGTCGAATGCTCAGCAGCGAGCCGGCTTTCCAGACCCCCTCTTCAATCAACTCGATGGTTGCGGCCGTTGATTCTAAGCCCTCACCACGCGGGCTCAGCACGCGTCGAAGGATGTCGTCGGCCGTAATCGACCCCACCCACTCTCCGAACTCGTTGACGATCACCGCGACATTGCGATCCTCGTTGGATAGTTGGTCGAGTACTTTGGATACCTTGGCTGACCAAGGCGCGTAGCTGACTGGCTCGCGGTATTGATGAGGGTCTTCCCAGTGGTGAGGTCGAAGTGTTCTCAAGGCAATCGCTTCGACGATCATCTCGCCTGGCGCATCAAGGATCATCGCATAACGAGCCTTCTCGGCGCATGCTTGAAGTTGATCGGTTGAGGTACTCGGCGGAAACGTAAACATCTGGTTGGCCGGCCGCATCCACTCGCTGACTCGAATATCGGCGATTTGAACGATCCTTTGAAGCGTTGATCTTTCTCGGTCACGCATTGCGGCATCATCCGTCCCAAGATCGATCGCTCGTTCGATATCGCTCAGGTCGATTTCTGGTTCTGATACAAAGTTGGGCCAAACCAATCGGGCAGCAAATCGGTTGACTGCCGTGACGGTGGGCAATAAGGGACTGATGATTCGCACGGCGATCGAAAGCGGTATCGCCGCGGCGATCGAAAGTCGGATGGGAACTAGGACGGCGAAACTCTTCGGCAGCATCTCGCTGAAAAAGATGATCGTCAGGAGGCTGCCAACGGTGAAGAGAATAGCGGCGACAGACCCGCCGGACTGGGATCCTTCAAGACGACCACCCACCATGGCAGCCAGGGTGAAATACGTGACATTGATCGCAAGGTTCCAAAATAGGATGGCCGATAACAATCGCTCGGGATCCTCCAGCAAGCGATCGATGGTTCGGCCAGCGACTCCACCACGCGCCAGAACCCTGCGGTCACGTGGACGAAGCGAGAATACGGCGGCCTCACTTCCGCTAAACATGGCACTGAAGACGACCAGCACCAGCATGGCGCCGACCAGGGGGAGCAGATCAGCCACCATCAGCGGCACCAGCTCGGTCGCGTCCGAGTGAGACATCGAATTCGCTGAGTAGTGGGACGAGCATCGCTGCCGATGTGAAGGCGTAGCCCATTGCGATCACAATCAGCACATACAGATGATCCGTCTGAAGAAGGAACTGGGTGATCGCATAAAAAGTTGCGATGGGCAAACCAAACGAGCCCAAGAAGAGAGCTGAAGATGGGTTGCGCAAACCCAAAGCCGCAAAGAGAGCGGCCCCCCCACCGAGCGTCATGATCAAGAATGGCGGAAGCTGCAATTGAAAGGCGCCCCGAAAGCTCACCATGATCGTCATGCAGACGGCGATT
>JBCCKZ010000054.1:0-15097 GCA_039027135.1 Planctomycetota bacterium | reverse complement strand
GGTGATCACTTTCGAGAAGACGTCCTGATGCGAGTGATTTCTTGACCTAGAGGCATTAGACGAATTTCGACTTGTTGCTACCACCCATCGTCCCGCAACGAGCACCCGCCCCTTCGGAAAATGCGGCACGAAGTCCCGAAAGCACGCCGATCCCCCGGTTATGCCCCACCAGGCCGTCGGAACGTCCGGACTCGCCAACGGCTAGGTGAGAGCAAGAACCGAATTCAGCAGGCTGCGGGAGCGAGAGAATGCGATATCCGCTTCAAGTCGAGAACGGACTCCAGCATCGCTTCCTTGTCAATGTCGTGGACGTCAATCGGCTCGCCAACTCCACGAAGCATGGTCACCGTAAGCCTCCCACCAAGGTGCTGGCGAAACTCTTCCAGCCCGTCCATCAAGACCTGGGCCTGGTCGAGCGTCTGATCCCAAAGCGGCAGCCCCAAATCGTGCATGCATCTACAAACCGCCATAGCTTGATCCATCGGCATCCCGTGAACCTTTGACGAGTAAATGCAATCGAGTGCCACACCGATGCCAACGGCTTCACCATGTCGAATTCGGTAACCGCTTAGTGGTTCCATCTTGTGAGCCGACCAGTGGCCGAAGTCGAGCGGCCTTGCTTCCAGGGCCTCAAAGGGATCACCGCCCTGGGTGATGTGCTTTAAATGCCAAAGGCAAGATCGCCTAATCGCATCAAAAGCAATATCCATATCGCGGTCGGCGATCTGTTTCGCGTGGTCGCACAGAAAATCAAAATCCTCTCGGCTCTTGAGCAGCGAAACCTTGACCGCCTCACTGAAGCCACACCGAAAATCACGATCAGGAAGAGTTTGAATCAAACTGCGATCATTGATCACTGCCCAGGGCACCGCGAATGTGCCCACCCAATTCTTCTTTCCGAAGTAATTGATCGCATTCTTCACGCCGACGCCCGAGTCGTCCTGTGCTAGTGTCGTTGACGGCAATCGAATCAACCGGACACCTCGGTGAGCGATCGCGGCGGCGTACCCGGCCGCATCAAGGACCGCCCCACCTCCAATCGCAATCACGTAGCTACGTCGATCCAGATCGTGTTGGTTGATCAAAGAAAGCAACCGATCGACACCCGCTGAGTCGTTCTTGACGGCTTCGCCCCCTTGGAGAACGCAAGCGATAGGACTTTCGTCCGCCCTCACCAATTGAACTTGCCCACAGACATCAAGGCGTCTTGCCAGAGCGTCTACAGCAGGACACGCCTCGAGCAGGTCCTGATCAACAACGATCATCACTTTGGGCACCGCATCACCACCTGGCTCAAGCAAATCGAGCAGCGTTTTAAAGTCATCGCCAGCGATATCGAACGTGAACCGGAGTCGGTGAACGAAGGGTACCGAGAATGAAATATCGTGAGCGGTCATGGATTCCTAAATTAAGCCTGAACGGCAGCATTTTGTCTAGGCTGCGTCCGAAACTGCAAAGCGAATGCCCTCGACATTTGGATATTTAGGCTGCTCAGTCCCAAGGTGCTAACCCAAGGTTTTCAAAAAAGAGTGACAACCCGCTTTCATCAGAGACTTCAACAGGATAATCGGGTCACGAACGACGGATGATCAGTTCGATATCATGATCGAATTCGATCTCCCTTACCCCTTCAGAGCCAATCCTCTCATCGTGCTCAGCCCAGTCGTACCAAACTGGTCGACGGGCAAACCAAGCCTCTGCAACATGCTGACGTAGAGATTCGCCAGAGACTCGTTGTTTGTCGAGTCGAACTGCAGATGCTGACCGTGATTAAATTGCCCGCCAAACAACATCGTCGGCAGGTTACGGTTATCGTGCGAAGAGGCGTTCCCCATATTACTACCGTAGAGCACCATCGTTCGATCAAGGAGACTGCCGCCGGCTTCAGGTGAACGTTTCAACCGTTTGACCAGACTTGCCAGCAACTTCATCTCCTCCAGCTCAATCAAAGCAAGCTGGGCAATCTTATCCGGGTTTTGACCGTGATGCGAAAGGGTGTGATAGCCCTCCGCGACACCCTCAATAGGAGGCACAATGAAATGTCCGGCGCTCAATAGCGTGATGAAGCGAGTGGAGTCGTTAACGATGGCTAGATGCATCAGGTCGTACATCACGCCACACTTTCCAATCACATCAGCTTGGCTACGGATGTCTTTGGGTTGCTTGTACTCCACCTCGGGTTTGGGCGTCTTTGACCAAGCCTGCTGCCGCTGGAGGTTCTTCTCAACCTCGCGAACGCTTTGCAAATACTCTTCAAATTTTTCTCGATCCTCTCGATCAAGTTCTCGATGGATCAGCCGGCTTTCTCGACGTACCGAATCCATCACACTCTGGCCCTGCCGAAGTGATTCAATACGCTGGCCTTTATCTGCCGCTGAACCCTCAATGAAAAGTCGCTCAAAGACTTTCGAAGGTCTTTGCTCAGCGGGAATAGGAACTCCAGAACGAGTCCAAGATAATGACCGTGATGTGTTCACTCCAAGTGCCAAATAAGGAAAGCGGGTTTCCTTACCGAGTTCGGCGGCAGCGAATTGATCGAGTGAAATCGTGTTTCGAAAACTCCCGCTCGCCGGGTGAGGGGCCGTGGTAAGAAACGACTTCTCCGCATTGTGGCCTCCATCGACCTCGGGATGGGAGACACCCGTGAGAACCGTCATCGAGTCTCTAAACGGCTCGAACTCCTTCAAATACATTGAAGGCTTCCAGTTCATACCCTGTCCGACAGGATTGAAGTGTGGTGCGTGCAACCCGAGGTTGTTGCAGATCGCAATCATGCGGTGGGGTGGCCCATCATCGCCGGTGGTCACCTTCTGCCGCGAATCAGCGGCAATCGAACGGCGATGGCTGGCCATCCAAGGGAGACCAATCGATACGCCTGTACCTCGAAGGAACCTCCGTCGACCGGATCGAGTGCTTTGACTATTGAATTTTGACATGATTCATTTCTGTACAAAAAGGTCGCTACCCACGAGGGTGATCAAAACGTCTCGCATTCGAAATCCATTTGATTCACATTGGTCGAGGACATCTTCGATCTCGCGGCGATCAGCAAGCGTTGGAATTGCACCGGTGCTGTAGGCGACAAACTTGCAAAGGAACGCGCGAGCAATTGAACGGGGATCCTCACAAAGAATCGCTTTGTATTCTTCGACATCGCGGAAGCTCTTATTTTCAACGAAGCCAGACGTTTCAACCGGCAACCCATCCTCGTAGAGAACCGGCCTGAGCTTGGGCTGATGAAATACGCGAGCGTCTGCATTACGTTCGGGTATCACACGATAACGGTCACGAAGTCCACCAATCGGATCGAAGGCTTCCAATGCCAAGCCAGGTGGGTCGATATTGTTGTGACACCTCGCACAAGATTCCGACTCACGATGCCTTTCCAACTGATCTCGAATCGTAACCGCACCGCGGATATCAGGTTCAATAGCCGGTACTCCAGGTGGAGGTGGCGAAGGTGGCTGATCAAGCAGGCGATCGAGCACCCAAACACCGCGAACCACTGGTGAGGTATTGGTTCCGTTGGCCGTCAATTTCAAGGTCGATGCCTGAGTCAGCAGGCCACCTCGAACTGAGTCTTCAGGCAAGTTAACCGGCCGCACACGCATACCATCGACCTCATTCAGGCCTTCGGAATCGATCAGCGATTCAAACCCGTAATGCTGGGCCAAGCGGCGGTTCAACATCGTCCAATCTGAGTCGACCAACTCGATTAGAGGCAAGTTTTCTTTGAGCATTCGCCGGATGTATCCACGGGTTTCCTCCTCCATCGACCAACGCAAAAGCAAATCGTATTCCGGATAGATCTTCGAATCGGGAGTGGTGAAATCCAATTGTCGAAGGTCAAGCCACTGGTCCACGAAGTGATCTAAGAATCGATCGATCGAGGACGCATCGATCAGACGCTCAGCGACCTTCATTCGTTCTTCAGAAGAAGAAACATTCGTTTCTTGAAGCCACGCAGGTGCGTTTCCATGAGCGAGTACAAAGTTTAGTCGTTCGATGATCGCTTGATCATCTAGGCGTCCCTCGTCGGTCACGTGCTGAGGCAACGTGTCTTTGCGATACATCGAACGGGGACTGCAAATTGCAGCCGTGTATGCAGTCCTTATCGCCGACTCAAAACTGGCGCCCTGGCTAAACCAATCAATCGCAATTTCGGCATAGGTTTCGACATCTTCGTCGCGTATCGCATCGGGTGGAACACGAAACACCTTTGGCAGAAAGTTCCGCACCAAACGCCTTGCATCTTGAGGTGGATCAAACGACTGCAACCATCGCACTCCTCGGAGCGGATCCAGAATCCGTTGATCGCGATGCATTGGTTCGCCACCAACGACTCGCTCTCCAAACTTCCTCGGCCCGTCGTAGTAAAATCTCGCCAGGTTATTTCGTAGTGGCTTTTTGATTTCGGATGGCTTGCGCGTGGCAAGCTTGGGTTCGGCGAAACGCTGTGGTTCCTGATCTAAGTGCGTGTTTGGAAACTCGTTGGGGTTGGCACCTTCAATCGGCGTTTGCTTGATTTCGGGCCAAAGCACTTCATGGGATGGAGAAGGCCACTGATCAAAGATCGGACCTTTGACATCAACGTGACGCACGAGGATGCCAGGCCCCTTCCAAGATACTTTCTTATCAAAGCCCGCGGGATTATTTCCAAATCGGAACGGCCTTAGTGATTCAGGAGATAGGTGAAGATAGTGCGAGCGTGAGAGCCTGCCTCGCCATCTGAGCTTGGTCGGATTCTTGGCATCGCCAGGAGGAACAACAAAGTGATCAAGGATAACGCTGGGCACGTGCTGAGACTCTGAATGCCCAGTGCCTCCTGCACGAAGCGTTAATACTTCGGGCTGATCAGAATTGACGGCGTAGGCAATGACTTCGATCTCATAAATACCATCATAGGGTGCACTCCACTGCGGCAAGACAAGATTCGAGTGTGAGAACAATTCACGTCCGAATAAGATCACGCCATCGTCTTCGACACGGTGCGGCCCGCCACGGCGGTAGGTCTCAAGCATCATTCGAGAACGACGGAAATCGAGACGATGACTTCGCGTCATCGGTCGCTCATAAAGCTCCGTCGCCTGATCAAAAGAGACGTTAACGGCTTCAATGATTGATTCGATCTGCACGGAAGAAACGGAGAGTGCCTCACCAACAGTATCAAAACCATCGGCGCGACCATCTTCAGGTAGCAACTCAGCAATCGACAGGGGAGTTTGCAGTGCGTTTGACAGCATCGCTTCAAACTCAGAAGCATTCAAACGACGCGATCGACCTCTACCGTGAATGCTCTGGTGACGCTGCGTTGCCGTTGTCAGCGCTCGATCGAGCTGACTTACAAATTTGCGTTTCTGTGGCTGATCGATTTCTCCGTAGTCTGATGGTGGCATCTCGCCACTTTGCACACGCTCAAGCACGTTCGTCCAACGCCGCAGATTGCTTAAGTCCGCGACCTGCCAAGGCAATGTTTCAAGATTCAGCCCCGCCTCGGCAACGTCGCTGTTGTGGCAATCCTGGCAGGTGTCTTCAATGAGCGTTGAAAAGCGTGGTGGAATGTTGTTTCCGGGCTTGGATGGTGAAGCCGCGAAAACCAACTCGCCGAAAGCAAAAAACAAGAGCAAATACCAACACGGTGCTTTCAACAGGCGCGCTAAACCCCCTTTCCGGGCGAGGTGATCAGCAGCGAGGTGGGGTCGGAGGCGGGTGGCTGCCTTCAAAACACGTTCCGATATTCGTGTGATGGTGGTTGCAAAAAAGGCTTACCGGCTAAACCGTAGGACGGCCAGCGAAGTCCCCATCATAACCCAAAATCGGTCTATTTTTGTTGTCATTTATGCGCAATAAACCCATGGATCTCCGCAGGTCCAATCCAAATGGTCACCAGAAAGCCTATCTGGATCGTACCAACGACACGTCTCGCAGTGCTTCACGAGTGACATGGCCATCGGCCTAAACTGCCTTAACTGCTCCAACTCTGACCGCACGCCTAATCCATCATGGCTGATACTCCATCAACGATTATTTGGTGGCTCAAAGAAGACTTTCGTCTGGATGACAATCCAGCACTCGTTCGCGCGTTCCAGTTGGTGGAGAAGCGAGAAATGCGAACGGTAATTCCGCTGTTCGTGATCGAGCCTAGCTGGCTGGAAGCTCCCGAAACGTCCGGGTTTCACGTCGCCGCAGTTCTTGAGGCCGTGACCAAACTGAGACAAACACTTCGCTCGATGGGTGGCGAACTGCTCATCATGCACGGTGAGGTCTTTGAAGTCCTTCAGCAAATAAGTCAAGACATCGCTTTGCATGCCATCGTTGCCCACGAGGAAGTAGGGGCGGACCGAACTTTCAAACGCGATCAACGCGTCGCCAGCTGGTGCCGCGAGCAATCCGTCGAATTCATTGAATTGATTCAGACAGGCGTCTTTCGACGCTTAGAAGATCGTGACAAACGAGGTCGCCTATGGAAGCAATTCATGAATGACAAACCTTTTGATGCACCTCCAGCCGAACTGATAGCAAAACGTATAGCGGTTCCCAAGAAGCTACTCGAACGCAGGAGTGACCTTGCCAAGCGTCCGTCGCCGTCAAAGGCGGGTCATGTTTTATCCGCTGAACAGTCTGAACATCGCCAGACTGTGCACCATGAAGCGGCAGTCGAAACGATGGAGAGCTTTCTTTACCGTCGCGGCCAAGCCTACTCGGGTGGCATTAGCTCGCCACTCACCGCATTCGATGCTGGTTCGCGTATGTCGGTTCACCTCGCATGGGGAACGATTAGCCCTAGACGTCTATGGCACCGAACCGAAGCACGTTCCCAAGACTTCAAAAGAAAACGTGATGAAGATTCAAAGGCATGGAGAAAATCACTCCGAGCATTCACGGCAAGGCTCAATTGGCGAGATCACTTCGTGCAACGCCTGGAAACCGAGCCATCGATGGAGTTCCATAGCCTCAATCGAGCCTATGACAATCTTCCGGTTAGCGAAGACGCAAATCGACTCGAGGCCTGGAAAGGAGGTCGGACCGGACTGCCGATGGTTGATGCTTGTATCCGCTGTGTTCAAACGACGGGTTTTCTCAACTTCCGCATGCGTTCGATGATCACTTCGGCGGCCTGTCATACGCTGCGTCTGCCTTGGAATGCACTGCACATCCCAATGGCAAGATGGTGGGCGGACTACGAACCGGGCATCCACCTTTCACAACTGCAAATGCAAGCAGGCGTTGTCGGCATCAACACTCTGCGAACCTACAACCCGGCGAAGCAGATCACTGATCAGGATCCCGAGTGCATTTTCGTCAAGCGATGGCTACCCGAATTGAAGGCAGCCACACCCAAAGAGATCATCGACCATCAAGAATCACCTTGCTCGTACTACTTGCCGCCGATCGTCAATTACAAGACCGAAGTGGCCCAGATGAGAAGCGACTACTACCGGCTACGTCGTCAACCGGAGACTAAAGAACTCGCTGCAACCGTCTACGAGAAACACGGTTCGCGGAAACGGCCACCCCGACGCAAGCCGAAGACAACAACCTCAAACACGAAGCAGATGTCACTTCTCGAAGAAGAAGACTGATGTCGCTTCGCGAAAAGATAGCCAAGGATGAAGCGTTACGAAAAGTGGTCCGTTACGGTCGAACGTGTCCCGTGGATCGCAACAGCTTAGAGTTTGGTAAAACTGAGCGGCGGCCGGGACGCCAGGAACAACGACTTCAGACTCAAGCTTTTACCATATGCAATACATTCGATTTACGAGCTCATCCGGAATGACAAAGCTCGGAGTGCTTGATGCCCCCAGCCCAGCTTCTACCAAGCCGGCAATCCCTGAGTGGCTTATTTCTGATGGAGCGGAACCGGTAACCATCCAATCAACCGAAATCGAGGCACTGAATCTCTTGCCTCCCGTGCCGAATCCCGAGAAGGTGATCTGCATCGGACTGAATTACCGCGACCACGCGATTGAGACTGGAGCTGAGATCCCCTCTGAACCAGTCGTCTTTAGCAAGTTCAACTCGACGCTCATCGGACATGGCAGCAAGATTGTCCTACCGACGATTGCCAAGCAAGTTGACTATGAGGCAGAGCTGGTGGTCATCATTGGCAAGACTGCGAAAAACGTGTCGAAAGGAAACTCGCTTGACTATGTGTTTGGTTACACCTGTGGGCACGACGTTTCGGCTAGAGATTGGCAAAAGGGAAGACCGGGAGGGCAGTGGCTTTTGGGAAAGACCTTCGACACTTTTGCTCCCGTTGGCCCCATCGGTGTAACAGCCGATGAGTTTGGTTCACCATCCGATGTCAACATCATGATGCGAATCAATGGTGAAACGATGCAAGCGAGCACAACAGCCCAGCTGATTTTTGACGTGCCGACTTTGGTGAGCCGTTTATCGGCACATATGACGCTGCGTCCTGGCGACTTAATCTTTACTGGGACTCCCTCAGGCGTGGGTGCAGCAAGGACGCCCCCTCGATACTTAAAAGCGGGCGACATATGTGAGGTTGAGATCAAAGGAATTGGAACGCTTAAGAATCTTGTGGTTGACGAATGACAACGTCGAACACGCATCGAGAGCATTGGTTCCGGGTCGACAACCTTGATGAGATCGCCACGCCATCGCTGCTGATCAATCCCAAGATCGTTGAAGCCAACTTAGATCGGATGGTCGAAAGTGTAGGCGGCATCACCAGCCGACTGAGGCCGCACGTTAAAACACACAAGATGCGTCGCATCATTGAGATGAAGTTGTCTCGAGGCATCCAAAAGTTCAAGACTTCCACCATTGCAGAAACCGAGCTTGTTTTGGCCTCTGGTGGCCTCGATGTACTACTCGCGATGCAACCCGTAGGTCCTGATACGCAAAGGCTTTGTCATTTGGCGGAACAGTACGGCGATGCAGTGGTTACAGCACTCGTTGATGACGCGGAAGTGATTGATGACATTCACGCCCAAGCGATGGAACACGATTTGAGGATTGGGATATACATCGACCTCAACGTCGGAATGAATCGAACGGGAATCCGACCGGGTGATAGAGCGATCGCTTTGGCCAACAGAATTTCCCAACGATCACATGTATTCCTCGCGGGATTGCATGCCTACGACGGACATCTCATTGGAAAAGATAGCGTTCAATTGTCAAAGCAGAATTCAGAGGCCTTCGAAGCGGTTTGGGATCTGAAGAAAAATCTGGAAGAGCAGGGCATTGCTGTTGAGAACGTCGTCGGCGGAGGCACGCCCACCAGCCCAATGCTGGCAGAGAGAAACCAACGGATCGAAGTTAGCGCCGGTACAACCGTGCTTTGGGATGCGGGGCAGGGCAGTCGCATGCCAGATTGTGATTTCGAGCCCGCGGTCGTCATCGCGACCCGTGTCCGTAGTCGCCCCACTCAAGACCAGATCTGCTTGGACCTGGGGCACAAAGCTGTGGCTGCCGAAATGTCGCTGCCAAGATGCCATCTGCTTGATCTACCCGATGCCAGGCAAGTCTCGCAAAGTGAAGAGCACCTCGTCGTTGAATCCAGGGAAGCCGAACGACTTTCGGTCGGCGAATGTCTTTTCGCAGTTCCCATGCACATCTGCCCAACGATGGCATTGCATCAAGGTGCCTGGTGTGTTGAAGACGGATCAGCGACTGAGTTCTGGACCATTGATGCTCGCGATCGAAAGATCACGGTTTGAGCCGCTTGGCGATTTTCTCTTGACGCAGAAGCCTGCTGATTACTTTCCGACGCTTGCCCAGAATTTTCGCGCTCGTTGTATGCCAGCAACATGAGCTTTCAATTTGGCCGGCGGAAGCTTCAAGAGCCGCTTTTCGTATTCGGCGAGCCAGTTGGTTAAGACTTCCAAGGATGCTTGCTGGACCAATGAAAAGGAAGATTCGCCGGCGTCAACATACCATGCAGCGGTGGTTGCATAACGACGATGCGGTGCGTGCGTCGTCAAGACTCTCATTGTGATCCAGCCACTTTTGTCGGCTGGCAGGTTTGGCAACACTCCGCCCGCTTCGGCAAATTCATCAAGTCTGGCTTTGTAGAAAGACTGGCCGTTTTGAAGAATCTCCAAGTACTCCACCTCATCTCGAGTGCTTAGATCGGCGGCTGGAAAAAGCTCGAGTCCTGGACCGCCAAGGATTACCTTTCCGGGCGGACTTTCATTAATGAAACCACGAAGCAGCGGCCCATTGGTCAACACAGACCGACCGACGAAGGCTCCTTCCCACCAAGCGGACTCGTCTTTGGGGCGAGCCATCATGCCATTGGAAAGCACCATATCCTCGGCCACATACATCCGGTTGTATCCGATAACACTGGACTCATCGGTGTCCCCGGTACCCGCCAACGGAGAGATTCGCACTCCACAGTTCAAGAGATGATGCCAAACCGCTTCAGCTTGATGGCCTAGTGATTGGTTTCCGCCAGGAGCATTTTCTAAACGCCGTATCGGCGAATCCATCGAGCGCACTGACCTGTCTGTTCGAAGCCAATTTCCATAGATGAATACCGCATCGACTTGTCCCGTTGCAATCCAAACGGGTACCGGCCATGCGAGCGGATTGAGTAAGGCAACTTTGATTTCATCGTTGGGAGCCACGATCGCCAGACGCTCGTAACCAGTCGAGGCTTTGGAGAGTTTTTCTCGGGTCGAATCATCAACGCCATAAAACATCAGATCATCGAACCGCACGATGTCCGTCCGAACCCACGCAGGATCCCATAAAACCGGATCATCTCGCTCACGACCGGGGATTGGTCGATCAGGAAGCGGAGGTTCCATCGCAAGCACATGTAGATCGACACTGGCCATCTGCAACGGAACGTCGTGCTTCGAAGGAACAGCGTGAGCATCACCACTGACCCACCCTCGCTCATACAGATCAATGATGCGAGTCAGATCGACCGAGTGCTGGTCCTCGCTGGTCGCATCCAGCGAGAAGTTTCCGGTTAGGATTCGATATTCTGGGCCTCGTTCGATGATGAACTGGTAGGCACCCGGCGCAAGAGCCAAGTCCATCTCACGGTCGAGGACGCCGCCTTTGCCCAAAGGCACCATACCGCGAACGCGGACCGGCAAAGCTCGCTTGCCTCGCGACAAATCCGTCCGTTCAATCTTGATGTGGCTGATAACAGGTTGACTGGTTGCCTCATCGGTCAGTCCGAGCGTTAAAAGCCCTTCGGCTGCATTCACGAACGAAGCGACGGCCAAAGTGCCGATCAGCAGTAGCGGATAACGCAAACTCATGACCATTACTCAATCTTCGTTCGACTTTGGCGGAGCAGCCAACGATAGACTTCCTCATTCGCATAGGTTTCCGTCCAGCTGTCATGCTTTGCATCCGGGTAAACCGTGAATCGAATGTTACCGCCTACCTTCTTCAAGCCAGCCACCATTTGCTCAGATTCGCCAATGGGAATCACATTATCCTTCGCTCCATGAAAAACCCAAATCGGCAGACTTTTGAGACGTTTGACGTACGGTGCGTCACCTCCACCGCACACCGCGATCATGGCCGCGAACTTATCTGGATTCTGGATCGCCAAACGCCAAACCCCGTAAGCGCCGCGGCTAAGGCCAGCCAGATAGATGCGTTCCGGATCGATTCGTTCCTCCGCCTCGACCTTCTCGACTAGCTGCATTAGACGTTGATCATCCCAGTGCTGGGTCAACGACGGATTCTGGGGTGCCACCATCAGAAATTCGAATGGCTTTCCGCCCGCCGCCAATTTGGGAGGCCCGTGTTTAAGCACCTTGACCAAATCTTCGCCTCCTTCGCCGCCACCGTGGAGAAACAGCATCATCGCGACTCGACGGTCGTGTTTTTCATAGCCGACCGGCTTTACCATCCAGTAGTTCAGTGGCGAGACTCTCTCGTGGGACTGTACTTCATGAGTCGTCAAGCTTCCCCTACTAAACGAACTGGGGAGATCAATATCAGAAGGCGACTGTGCCAGGGACGTTTCGCAACAGGTCGAAAAAGCGACCAAGACGCAACACCCGGCTGCTATCCAATGCAGCCATGTCGGCCGCATTTCATTGCGGAAAAACCGGTGTAGAAGCCACGAATCTTGACTACTGGAAACGATGGCAGAATGAGTGAACACTACGAAGCCCAAATTGAATTACCCGTCTCGATAGAGAATGCCTTCGCCTACCACGATAGACCAGGTGCGTTGCAAAGGTTGATACCACCCTGGGAAAACGTCCGCATCGAGCAGCAAGCAGGCTCACTCGAGCCCGGAAGTCGGGTTGTATTGGTTACAAGGATTGGAGTGATTCCGGTGCGTTGGGTTGCCGAGCACACCGCATACGAGCCACCCCAGCGGTTCGCTGACCGGCAAGTAAGTGGCCCCTTTGCATTGTGGGAACACGAGCATCGGTTTGAAAGTTCAAGCGGTCACGAAAACTCAAGGCTGATCGACTCTATTGCCTACCGATTGCCCCTCGGGGCGTTAGGGGGGGTCTTTGGAGGCGGCCAAGCCCTAAGAACGATTGAAGCCATGTTCGCTTACCGTCATCGCGTGACACGTGACGATCTCTCTCTGCTCGAGAAATACAAGCTCGAGCCCAAGACAATCGCCGTCAGTGGTGCCTCTGGGCTCGTTGGCAAAAACCTTTGTGCGATGCTTCGATTGCTTGGTCATCGAGTGCTCAGGATCGTACGACGCCCCGAGGAATCTGAAGACACTATCGCCGTGTGGGACCAGCCTTCCGATGCCAAACGGCTCGGCGAATGTGACTTCGTCATCCATCTAGCGGGCAAGAGTATTGCTTCGGGACGTTGGAACGAATCAATCAAAAGGGAAATACGCGATTCTCGAGTCGTCAAAACACAAAAACTCGCCCAAACCATAGCCGATCTTGATGGTGACCGCCCGGATCTGATCTGCGCTTCAGCAACCGGCATTTTCGGTGATCGGGGCGACGAAGTCCTGACGGAAGCAACACCGATTGCTGATGACTTTTTGGCTTCAGTCGCTGAGGAATGGGAAGCAGCCTGTGATCCGGCTAGGCAGGCAGGGTGCCGCGTGGTCAACGCAAGATTTGGAATCGTCTTGGATCCAAACGACGGCGCTCTGCAGAAGTGCCTACTACCTGCAAAGTTCTTCGGCGGGGCTTTGGGTAATGGCAAACAGTACTGGAGCTGGATCGCGCTCGATGATGTCCTTGGAGGACTCTATCACTGCATGGCGAATGAGGGACTTTCTGGTCCGGTGAACTTCACATCGCCACAACCGCTTCAGAATTCGCAGTTCGCTAAGACACTCGCAAAGGTTCTCTCTCGAGTTGCTCTCTTTCCGGCGCCGGCTTTCGCGTTAAGACTCGCTCTGGGCGAGATGGAAAACGGGTGGTTGCTTGCGAGCACACGGGTCGAGCCACGAAAACTAATCGACAGTGGCTACTCTTTTCGCTTTCAGGATTTGGAGACCTTTCTTCGATACGCCTTGGGCAAAGATAAAAAGCCGAATCAATACGGTGCACCGGAGAATCGTTAGTGTTGCCTCAGTTAGCATTCATACTCAACCTCATCGCGACCTGGTACATGGTGGGATTGATCTGGATGGTTCAGATCGTTCACTACAACCTTTTCGATCGCGTTGGTTCGGATGTCTTTGCGGCATACGAAGCTGATCACAATCGGTTGATAACGCCTATCGTCGGCTTGCCGATGCTTGTCGAGATCGCTACGGCAGCCTACCTCTGCTTCAACGCACCGGAGGGTACAACGCGTAATTCAATGATCGCTGGCATGGTCATGCTGGGGCTGATTTGGATATCGACAGCAGCCCTCTCCGTTCCCTACCACGGCAAACTCATGCATGGATTTGACGCGGACGCTTATCGCGGACTGGTAAGCACCAATTGGATTCGAACCATCTTATGGACCGCCCGCGGCCTCTTATGGCATGGTGTTTGTGGGGAATGGTGCGTCCCACGACAAACTGATCGTTCAAACCGCCTATTCGAACTGTTGCGAATGAGGGGACTGTAGCGACGCGTCGGGCCCCAGGACCTCTGCACAGACTGTGCGATTGCAAATTGCGAGAGCTGTCGGAGGACCAAACAGGCTGTCGTGATGCCTCCTACCGATGAGCAACCTCGCCCGAGGCGTCGCCAAGCTCCCCCAGTCGGCCGATCGTTTGATAGGCATCTTTTAAAATTCAAACCGTGTGAATAGCGCGTTTATCAACCGCCAGTGCAGCCTCATGAACGGCTTCGGAAAGTGTCGGGTGAGCGTGGCAAGTACGGGCGATGTCTTCGGAAGTCGCGCCGAATTCCATCGCGGCGGCGGCCTCAGCGATAAGGTCTCCGGCGCGAGCACCGATGATGTGAACACCGATCACCCGATCGGTTGCCTTATCAGCCATGATCTTCACTCGACCCTCCGGCTCGTTGAGTGTGCGAGCTCGTCCGTTGGCGCCGAATGGACAGATTCCCTTGTTGTAATCCAACCCCTGATCTTTGGCCTGCTCTTCGGTCAAACCAACGGAAGCTATCTCGGGATGCGTATAAACGATTGCGGGAATCACGTCGTAGTTGCAATGGCTCGCCATGCCAACCATTCTTTCGACACAAACGATGCCTTCTTCCATCGCCTTGTGAGCCAGCATCGAGCCGCCGATGCAATCGCCAATCGCGTAAATCCCCTCTGCGGAAGTTTCGAACTCTTCGTTGACGGGAATGAAGCCGCGTTTGTCTGTTTCGATACCGACGGACTCCAAACCTAGCTTCGCCGTCGCGGGTGTCCGGCCGGTTGCGAGCAACACCCGATCGCATGAAATGGCATCACCATCTTTGATCTGAACCAAACAGCGGTCACCTTCGACCTTCGCTGACTCAACGAACGTCTTGAGATGAAACTGCAAACCCTGTTTCTTGAATGCGCGGTGGGCTAGTTGAGCAATCTCACCATCAATGCCCGGCATGATTCGATCAAACGCCTCCAGAACAATCACTTCGCTCCCCAACCGGTTCCAAACGCTACCCAATTCCAAACCAATGTAGCCACCGCCGATAACAACCAGTCTTTCGGGAACTTCGTCGAAGGCAATAGCGGTGGTCGAGTTTCCAATTCGCACACCATCTTCTTC